>JAQVWW010000197.1 GCA_028709505.1 Eubacteriales bacterium | reverse complement strand
AAAGGCGTCGCACCGGGCAGCTGCATCGGCTGCGGCGCCGGGCCGGTAGACTGGCCCCGCCTTTACCGGCGGGACATCGCCGACTACTCGTATCTGAAAGAGGCGCTTCAACTGGAGATGATTCGCCACGTTTTCTGGGCCGTCCGCCAGCCTACCGAAAAGGCAAAAAAGGATGTCCGTAAAAAGAGCCCGGACGATCTGGCCGCATGGGTACGGCGCCGGCTGATCACGACGCTTTCCAAACCCCGGTGCGACAACCCGTGGGACGGGCGGCAAACGCCCTATGACGATAAGCTTCTGCATTGGGCGCAGCACGCCACCGCCACCTGCTGCCGCAAGTGCCTGGCCCAATGGTACGGTATCGGCGCAGACATCGCGCTATCCGAGGCGGACTATGCGTATTTTACGCAGGTGGTCGTACAGTATTTGATAGAAAAATGCCAATAAGTAAATGAAAACAGGCGGTGACAGCCGACGAGCAGCCCGCCACAGCACGCACGCGCACATCTTTGGGGCTTTTGCTCATTGAGATACAACTGCCGCCGTCCGCTTCTGCCCTGAGCCGGCGCGCTGCGCGTGCTGCCGCAGTCCCGCAAGCCGCAATTCGGCCAAAAGCCGCGTGCGTCAATCCGCTTCATCCGCCCCAGCGTGCGGACGTTCTCGTTATGGCTTTGCCCTATGCCCCCTTTCCGGCAGGCATCCCCGCGCCGGTTCGGACGGATCTTACGGGCCTGCCGCATTACCAGTGCCGTAGATGGATGCAAGAGCGCGCACGTAGTTGCGCACCATAAAGTACTATACATACCCCCTTCGAACAGCCCATCCGTGTGTCGCTTGCGGCACAGTGAAGGTATAAGAAACACGCTATTTCCTTTTCCAAAGCGGCGTTGCTGCCGGCGTTGCCGGCGCGCCCTCCCCGCATAGGATAGAAAGTAAGAACCGCCGAATGCTTGCATCCGGCGGTTCTTATCGCTTTTAGAAAGCCGCTGAAAACCTCTTACCTGCCGGCCCGCTAGCGCGGCGGCCAGGCCGGCAGCGCCAGTATTTGCGCGCAGAGTTCGTCTTCCTTTTGCCGCACACGGGTAAAGTCCATATGGGGGCTATAGTATACCTCCAGCTCATCGTGCAGCGCGCGCGTCTGCGCCAGCGTACGTACCGCCGCATCCAGCAGCGTGTCGAACGTAGCGGTGTCGAAAGCCAGCGCGTCGGCGTCGGCCGCCAGCGCGTCGGCGTCGGTATACTGCTCCAAATCCACTTCATAACGGCTCTGCTGCGGCGGTACGCCGGGAATCTTCGACAATAGCGCCAGCTTTTGCTGTGGAATGATCAGATGCTCGGCCCGCGTATCGGGAGCCAGCGGGCAGTAGTACAGCTCAATATCCAGCCCGCGGCGCACTGCCTCGTCGGCCACACTCTCAAGCATCTGGTGCACACCCCCGCCCCATTGATGCGCGACGGTATACACGGTGTAGCCGTCGCCGGGCAGCGAATTTGCGTAGTGCACGACGCCGTCGGGCGTAATGGCGCTGGCAAACAGCCGGCGCACGCCGCCCAACCGGCGGCTAAACGGCCGCTGCTCCAGTTCGCGCTGCACAATGCGCCGGGCCTCCAGCAGCGCGCCAGCCTCGTCGGTGGCGCCGGCCCGCGTGGCGGCGATGTCCTCCATCAGGCAGGCGGCCGCCGCCAGATATTGGAACGTGCGTCGGTAACACGCCTTGTTCTCGCCGCTTATGCGGATGATGCCGTCTCGGTTTTGCCGGATACCCGCCGCGTCCCAGAAGTCGCCCAGGTTGACAATCTCGTCCACCGCCGCCGGATACACCGGATCGATGATGTGCGGCGCGGTGCCGTCCAGCAGCGCCACACCCAGCGCCGGTATCACCAGCGCATCCAGCGAGTCGGGGTCCGACGCGCAATGCATGTGCTCCACTTGCAATCCCTGCTGCACCATTCGCTGGCTGATGCGCTTTAAGAGTGTGGATTTGCCCACGCCGGGCCCGCCTTTTAGGCAATACACGCGTTGCGGCTGCGGTAGAATGTGCGCGAAATACGAGAAGAACCCCCGGCCTGTGTTGTTACCGGGGAACATGTGCCGGATACGATTTTCACTCATGCGGACACCTCACAATATGTATTCTCGGTATTATAGTATGCCCGCGCGGCGGCTTTGATAGCACGCGGGCGGCGGCGAACATACCCGTGCCAGGCGTATGATCGGAAACGCCGCGCTCCTAAGATACGCGGCAAAAGGTGTTGTTTTTTGACAGAAAATCAAACCGAAGATACCTGCGCGGCTTGCCCTTTCAAGGAGGCTGCCGGACTATAAAAAGATGTTTTTTCAACAGCCGTGTCCCGATCCGCACACAAGCCCTCTGTGCTGGGGGCAGCCCATTCGTATCGGAGCAAGCGCGCGGTTTGGCGCTTCTGTTGTGGAGAAGGCCGTATACCGGCTGTTGCCGTTTTGATGCAGGCCCACCTCGGCGGCCCTTCGTGTGGCCCGCCCCCGGGAGCCTATACGCGTATCAGAGCGCGAAACCCGCGAGCGGCGTAGTAGGAAGCGGCGCCGTTGTGATAGACGAACACGTGGCCATAACGGCGGTCGCAAAACAGCGCGCCGCCGTGCCGGCGAATGTCCGGCGGCGTGGCTATCCAGCTGGACGTCTTCGTGTCAAAATCACCCAACCGCTGCAGCGCGCGGTACTGCTCTTCGGTCAACAGCTCCACGCCCATGTCCGCCGCCATATCCAGCGCGCTGCCCGAGGGCTTGTGCTCTTTACGCGCCGAGAGCGCCGCGCCGTCGTAGCACAGGTTGCGCCGGCCGGTCGGGCTTTCCGGCGCGCAATCACAAAACGTGTACGTGCCGGTCTGCGCGTCGTAGCCCACCACATCCGGCGCGCCGCCGGAGCGCTCCATATAATCCAGCGCCCATAGCTTGTCCGGCTGCTCTTCCAGCCGCGCCTGCACCGCCGCCCACGCGCTGCCCTGATGGCGCCGCGGGTTTTCGGCAAACCGCGTCCGCAACGTCATAAGCAGCCGTTCACGCTGATCCCAAGACAGTTTCCTCCCAGCCATACCGCGTCCTCCGTCGCCTCGTATTCTGCTTTATCCATATCATAACATGGAAACCGCTCAACCAAAGGGTTTTCTGCCGGCGCAGCGCAAATTCCTATCGGCAACCCATACAGCTCCCTGCACGGGGCTCTGCAGAATCTATCACAAAGATTTTGATTGTTGTAATTGCAACGCAAATTTTTCCATTTTTGTGGTACACTAATCTCAGCAATGCACAGGAGGGTTCAAAATGGGAAAAGCACTTACGTCAAAGGTCACCTGGGTGGGCAAGGTGGATTGGGAACTTAAAAAGTTCCACGGCGATGAATATTCCACGCGCAAAGGCTCCTCATACAATTCCTATCTTGTCCGCGACGAGAAAACCGTACTCATCGATACGGTCTGGAAGCCGTTTGATAAGGAATTTGTCAACAACCTGGCGCAGGAAATTGCGCTGGAGGACATCGACTATATCGTCGCCAACCACGCCGAAGTGGACCACAGCGGCGCGCTGCCTGAACTGATGCGGCGTATCCCCAACACACCCATCTACTGCACGGCCAACGCGGTCAAGTCGCTCAAAGGCCATTACCACGAAGATTGGAATTTCGTCGTCGTCAAGACCGGCGATACGCTGGATCTGGGCAGCGAAAAGCTCATTTTCGTAGAAGCGCCGATGCTGCACTGGCCGGATAGTATGTTCTGCTACTTAACCGGCGAAAATATCCTGTT
>JAQVWW010000196.1 GCA_028709505.1 Eubacteriales bacterium | reverse complement strand
CTGCGTGGGCGTCATATTGTTTTGCTGCTTAAAGCGGCGGGAAAAATAGTGTAGGCTTTTAAAGCCGCACAGTTGGGCAATCTCGCCCATATTGTAAAGCCCGCCGCGCATGTACCGTTTGGCCTGCTCCATGCGCAGGTACCCCAGATACTCGATGGCGCCTCGGCCGGTCTGTTCGGCGAAGAGCTTTTTAAGCGCCGTGGCGCTGATGCGAAAGCTCCGGCACAAATCGTCAAAGCGCAGATCCTCGGACAAATGCCCCTGCATGTAGCGGACAATCTCTTGTACCAGCCCGGCCTGATATTCCTGCCGCGACAGCTTTGTTTTGGGGCGTACGTCGCCGTCGCCGTCGGCCGCCTCCCCGCGGCGGATGTTGCGCAGCAGGTGGATAAGCAGGCATTCCAGCTGGTTTTTGACCATCTGCTCGGCCCCCCAACGGCTCTCCTCACGGCGGCGCAAAAAACGGTATTGGCCATCAATGTCGTAAAAGGCGCCGCGGGCCTCGCGCAGGATGGTACTGATGTACTGCTTGGCCACGTTATCCATGGGCATGCGCCGGCGGGCAAACGCCTGCATTTGCGGCGCCGTACACACAAAGGACAGCACGACGATATCCGGCGGGTCTTTGCCGCCGGCCCATATGCTGTGAAATTCGTTGGGCTGGTGAAAGGCCATCTCGCCTTCGCCCAGCAAAAAGCGCTGCCCGTCGGCGCCCAGCTCCACCATGCCCTTATCCAGATACACCAGCTCCCAGAAGTCGTGGCTTTCACCGGGGAACACGTATCCGCGGGCAAATTGAAAGTAGTGGATGCTGTGCAGCCGCTCCACCCGGATGGGTTGCTGTAACGTGACAGGCCGATATTTCTCTTGCATGCGACCACCCTGCCCACAGTATAACAGCCATAGCGTAAAATGCAAATATATTGACGGATTGTATAAATACTTTAGCCGGTCCCTTCCTTATAATGGGCTTGAGGTGAGCAATATGATAAAAAGCATCAACGCGTGGTCTTTTCCCCAAAGCGATTCGCCCGAAGCCTTCTTTGCCGCCGCAAAGCAGTGCGGTTTCACCACCGTCGAACCGGCCTTTACCGAAACCGGCGCGCTGAGCCTTGCCAGCAGCGACGCCCAAGTGACGGCTGTGCGCCGCCTGGCTGACGATATGGGCCTGTCCATCGCGTCGCTGGCCACAGGGCTGTACTGGCAATATCCGCCCACCACCGCCGATGAAGGGGTGCGCACCCAATCGATGGCGCTGCTGCGCCGGCAGCTGGAATGCGCGGCGCTGCTGGGTACCGACGCCATCCTCATCGTGCCCGGCCTGGTGACGGCCGAAGTCAGCTACGAAGACGCCTACCGGCGCGCGTCGGATTTCCTGGCCCAAGCGCTGCCCCACGCCCAGGCCTGCGGCGTTAAAATGGGCGTCGAGAACGTATGGAACAAGTTCCTGCTCTCGCCGCTGGAGATGCGCGGCTTTGTAGACCAATACCAGTCGCCTTATGTGGGCGTCTATCTGGATGTGGGTAACCTCGTCGCCTTTGGCTACCCGCAGCAGTGGATTGACATCCTGGCGCGGCGTATCCTGCGCGTACACGTCAAGGACTACCGCGAGGCGGTGGGCACGCTGCCCGGCTTTGTCGATCTGCTCTCGGGCGATGTGGACTTCCCCGCCGTCATGGCGGCGCTGCGCGCAACCGGCTACGACGGCCCGTTGACCGCCGAAATGACGCCCAGCCGCTGGGACGACATGCAAGCGGGGCGGGCGGCGTCGGCGGCGCTGGATCGCATTTTGGCTATGTAAGCAAGGAGGAGACGTATGTTTAAAGTTGCCGTGATCGGCATCGGCTCGATGGGCCGCGGCCATGTGGGCGTGTACGAGCGCCTGATGGCCCAGGGCAGTGACGTGGAGCTGGTGGCCATCTGTGATATCGACGCCGCCAAGCTGGAGGCCACCACCGAAGTGGGCGGCAATATCAACTCTGCCAGCGGGCTGGATTTTTCCCGCCTGCGCAAGTATACGGATTACCGTAAAATGCTGGCCGACGAGCAGTTGGACTGGGTGGATATCGCGCTGCCCACGCATCTGCACGCCGAAGCCGCCATCGCCGCGCTGGACGCCGGCGTGGCGGTGCTGTGCGAGAAGCCGATGGCCCGCAGCGTAGAGCAATGCGACGCCATGATAGCCGCCGCCCGGCGCGCCGGCAAGCCGCTGATGATAGCCCAATGTCTGCGCTTTTGGCCGGCCTACGAGTACTTAAAGTCCTGCGTGGACGACGGCCGCTACGGCGACGTGGTCAGCGCCTACTTTTTCCGCGGCGGCTCTACGCCGCGCTGGTCGTGGGACGGATGGCTGACCGATTTTGCGCGCAGCGGCGGCGTGCTGCTGGATCAGCACGTGCACGATGTGGACACGATACAGTGGCTGTTCGGCGCGCCGCGGGCCGTATCTACGCTGGGCCGCAACGTGCTGACCAACGGCGGCGGCTACGACGCCGTCTCCACCCATTATCACTACGCCGACGGCAAAGTGGTGTGTGCCCAGGATGACTGGACCATCAACGGCGACTTTGGCTTTTCGATGATATTCCGCGTGAACTTTACCCGCGGCATGGTACAGCTGTCCGACGACGGTCTGCGGGTTTACCCGGTGGGCGCGGCGTCGTTCACGCCCGAACTGTGTGCCGACGACGGGTATTATCGCGAAATTTGCGCCTTTCGCGAGTTGGTGGCCCGGGGAGAAACCGAATCGGCGGTGGCGCCGCTGGCCGGTACGCGGGAAACCATCGTCATCGCGCTGCGCGAGCAGGCCTCGGCCGATCAAGGCGGCGCCGTGCTGGAGCTTTAGCCGCCTGTGTGCCGGGTTATCGCCCCCGTGTTGTCACGGGGGCGTTTTATGTGCGGGCGCGCCCTGCCCCATCGGCGGATACGCTTGCGTGCCGCCGGCCCTTTAAAATCCCATTATCGGGCGAGCGGCCAAGGGCGGAAAGGCCGGGATGCGCAGTCTTTTGGCGTTTTGCTGCGGCGAGTCTGCCGCCGGCGGGTGCGGCGCCCCTACCGGGCATTCCTGCCCCCTCCGCCCGTACCCGACGCCGCCCCTTTTATTAGCATGGAAACCCCGGCGTTTTTATGCTACACTGCCCTTATCCCCTGCGCCGGTCGGCTTCCTTTGTTTACAGAAAGAGGTGTCGTATGTTTCGAAAAATGCGCCGCGACAAGCAGGCCCTGACGCCCGACGAATGTATCGACATTCTGCGGCGTGCCACCGCCGGTGTACTGGCCGTATCCGGCGACGGCGGCTATCCGTATGCCGTGCCCATGAGTTACGTGTATCACGACAATAAAATCTATTTCCACTGCGCCCAAACCGGCCACAAGCTGGACGCCATCGCCCAAAACGACAAGGTTTCTTTCTGCGTGGTGGACAAGGACCAGATCGTGCCCGACGAATATACTACGTATTTTCGCAGCGTTATTGTTTTTGGCAGAGCGCGTGTGCTGCGCGACGAAGCCGATAAAAGAGCCGCGCTGGAGCTGCTGGCCGCGCGGTACGCGCCCCATCACGATGCGGCGCGCCGCGCCCAGGTCGTCGACAGCGGCTATGCCTTCGCCGACATGGTTGAGCTTGCCATCGAGCATATGAGCGGCAAAGAAGCCGCCGAACTGACGCGGGCCCGGCAAGCGCAAAGCCATTAGCCTGCCGCCTGCGCCGGCTATGTATCCGCATAACGCATAACAAAGGCCCGAGCGTTCGGCACACGCCCGGGCCTATCTTGATGCAGCAGGGGCAAACCCAGCGGCGGCCGAACCCTGTCTTTCGGCAGG
>JAQVWW010000195.1 GCA_028709505.1 Eubacteriales bacterium | reverse complement strand
GGGCCGCGTCGAGCGCTTCAAGAAGCGCTACGGCCTATAAACAGGATATTAGCGAAATAGCAGGACGGGGAGCGCTCTCGGTTCTGCTTTTTGTTATCGGCAAGGGGGTAGGAAATGAGAAAAAACAGCAACGTGGGCGGCCAGGCGGTCATGGAGGGCGTCATGATGCGCTCGCCGGACACGATGGCCATGGCCGTGCGCAACAGCGCCGGCCAAATCGCGCTGGACGTAACGCCGCTTAAGGCCGGGGCAGAGAAGCCATGGTATCGCAAGGCGCCCTTTTTGCGCGGCGTATTTAACTTTATCGAGATGCTCATCTGGGGCGTGCAGAGCTTGAACCGTTCGGCTCAGATGGCCGGATTTGACGAAGGCGAGCCTTCCAGACTGGAAAAATGGCTAACCGACAAGACCGGCAAGAGCGCCGCCGATATCGCCGTGGGCATCGGCATGGTGCTGGGTCTGGGCCTGGCGGTGGCGCTGTTTTTTGTGCTGCCGCAGGTGCTGGGCTCGCTGCTGACGCCGCTTATCGGCTCCACGCTGCTGCTGAACCTGGCCGAAGGCGGCATCCGGCTGGGCATTTTCTTCGTCTACCTGCTGCTGGTGGGCAGGATGCCCGACATCCAGCGGTTCTTCGCCTACCACGGCGCCGAGCATAAGACCATCAACGCCTACGAGAACGGCGAAGTGCTCACGCCCGACGCCGTTATGCGCTACACGACGCGCCACCCGCGTTGTGGCACATCTTTTTTGCTCATCGTGATGGTGATAAGCGTGCTTATCTTTGCGCTGACCGGCTGGAGCACCAGCTGGTACGCCCGCGTGCTGACGCGGCTGGCGCTGCTGCCGGTGGTGGCCGGCGTGTCCTACGAGGTGCTGCTGCTGCTGGCCCGGCGGGAAAACCCGCTGACCGAGGCGCTGCGCAAGCCCGGCATGGCGCTACAGCGCATGACCACGCGTGAGCCTGACGCCGCCATGTGCCAGGTGGCCATTACCGCCTTTTTGGCCTGCCTGGACGACGACGAGCGCCGCCGCTGCACGCCGGTTGAGGAGGAAATTGCCGATGACGATACAGCAGGCGCTGCACTGGGCGCGGCGGCAGAGCACGGCGCTTAGCGGCGATCCGCGCTGGCCGTCCTTTTTGCTGGCGGACCTGCTGGGCGTAAGCACGGCGCAACTGCTGGCCGCCTATGCCCAGCAGCTGCCGGCTGCAAAGCAGGCGGATTATGAAAGCTGCGTGCGCCGGGTGCTGTCCGGCGAGCCGCTGCAGTACGTGCTGGGGCACTGGACTTTTTTTGGCCGCGAGTTTGGCTGCGACAGGCGCGCCCTCATCCCGCGCGAGGATACCGAAACGCTGGTGCGCGCCGTGCTTGACGCGCTGCCGGCGTCGCCGGCACGGGTGCTGGATGTGGGCTGCGGCGCCGGTTGTATCGGCATTACGCTGAAGCTGGAGCGGCCCGGCGACGACGTGGCGCTGTGCGATATCAGCGCCGAAGCGTTGGCGCTGGCCGGCGAAAACGCCCGGGCGCTGTCGGCCGACGTGGCGCTGTTTGCCCACGACATGCGCAAGCCGCTGCCTGCGCTGCCCTATGACGCCATCGTGTCCAATCCGCCGTACATCGCTGCCGACGAGTGGGCGCGGACGGACGAATCCGTGCGCAAATATGAGCCGCACCTGGCGCTGTTCGCCGCCCGGAACGGGCTGGAATATTACCACGCGCTGGCCTGCCGCGCAAGGCAAAGCCTGTGCCCCGGCGGCATATTGGCGGTGGAATGCGGCTTTGCCCAGGCGGGCAAAATAAAGGAGTTATTTGCCCCGGTCTGTACGGATGTGACCGTCCATCAGGACGCCGCCGGCATTGACCGGGTTATTTTGGGAAGGAAAAACCTATGACACTGGAACAACGGATACAGGAAAAGATGACGCGGCTGGAGGAGCTGACCATGTGGCTGGCCCAGCCCGACGCCATGCAGGATCAGACCCGATGGCGCGCCGCGCTAAAGGAGCATGCGGATTTGGAGGAGTTCGCCGTCACCGCCCGGCCTTATCTGGCCAACCTGCAGGCGTATGCCGACGCCCAGGAGCTGGCCAACAGCGAAGAGGGCGACATGCGCGACCTGGCCCAGGCCGAATGTGAAGCGCTCAAAGAGACGCTGGATTCCCAAGAGGAGCAGATGCGGCTGCTGCTGGCCCCCCGTGACCCCAACGACGGCAAAAACGTCATTGTGGAGATCCGCGCCGGCACCGGCGGCGACGAGGCGGCGCTGTTCGGCATGGACCTGCTGCGCATGTACGCCGCCTATGCCGACCAAAGGGGCTGGAAATGCGAAGTGACCGACATCGAGGAGACCGAGTTGGGCGGCTGCCGTGAGGCCACGCTGCTCATCAGCGGCAAGAATGCCTTCTCGCGCCTGAAGTTTGAAAGCGGCGCACACCGCGTACAGCGCGTGCCCGACACCGAGTCCAGCGGCCGCATCCATACGTCGGCGGCCACGGTGGCGGTGCTGCCCGAGGCCGAGGACGTGGAGGTGGACATTGCGCCCGGGGATCTGCGCATCGACACGTACCGCGCGTCGGGCGCCGGCGGCCAGCACGTCAACCGTACCGATTCGGCCGTGCGCATCACGCACCTGCCCACCGGCATGGTGGTTGAGTGCCAGGACGAGCGTTCCCAAGGTAAGAACCGCGAAAAGGCCATGCGCGTGCTGCGCGCCCGGCTGTACGACGCCATGCTGGCCCAGCAGGAGGCCGCCTATTCGGCCAACCGCCGGGTACAGATAGGCAGCGGCGACCGCTCCGAACGCATCCGCACGTACAACTTCCCCCAATCGCGGGTGACCGATCACCGCATCGGCATGACGCTGTACGCGCTGGATAAGTTTTTACAGGGCGGCATGGATGAGATGCTGGACGCGCTGATACTGGCCGACCGTACCGAGCGGCTCAAGCGCGAGGCTTAGGCCCAGGCGCACCGTGGTTTTGGACTGCCGGTATACGTCGATGTTGCCGGCGTCAAATGGCGTAAACCCAGCAGCCCCTTCATAGGTTTAAAGGAAACGATTTGAGGGGTGATGCCATGGTTTGGTCGGTATTGGCCGCTACGCTCTCGGGCGTCGTAGGCACCGGCCTGGGCGGCGCGCTGGGCGCGCTGGGCGGCCAGAGCAAGAACGCAGGCGCGTCCATCCTGGCCTTTACCGCCGGGCTTATGACGGCGGTGCTGTGCTTTGAACTGATACCCGAGGCGGTGCTGATGGCGGACAGCACGACGATGGCGCTGGGCGTACTGCTGGGCGCCGGCGCCGTGTGGGTCGCCTCCCGGGCGGCGCCGCAGGCCGAAGGCTGGGACAGGATGGGCTTTGCCGTATTTGTGGCCATCATGCTGCACAACCTGCCCGAAGGGCTGGCCATCGGCAGCGGCTGGGCCGCGTACCCGCAGCTGGGCATGCGGCTGGCCATTACCATCGCGCTGCACGATTTGCCCGAAGGCATGGCCATATCGGGCAGCCTGCGGCAGACCGGCGGATCGCTGATGCGCCGCATGGGAAAAGGCGCGGCGTTGGCGGCGCTGTCCGGTGTGCCCACGGCGCTGGGCGCGGCGCTGGGCCAGGGCGTGGGGGCGCTGTCGGCCACATGGGTCAGCTTAAGCCTGGGCTTTGCCGCCGGCGCGATGCTGTACGTCTGCACCGGCGAGATGCTGCCCAGCATCTACCGTATGCCCGGCCGGCACTCGTGGCTGTGGCAGCTGGTGGGCTTTGGCGCCGGGCTATATCTGGCCTTTGCCTAGGCGCCGCCCTAGCAATTGACAGGATGGAGCATGCAGGATGTTTCGCAAAGCGCGGCGCGGGGATTTACACCGAGTTATGGAATTTTTACAGCAGGATGAGGCGC
>JAQVWW010000194.1 GCA_028709505.1 Eubacteriales bacterium | reverse complement strand
ATATGGGCGGCGGCTTTGGCATTCCGTACCGCAAGCAGCAGGGGCAGGCGCCGCTCAAGCTTGCGCCGTTCCAGACACGCCTAGATGAAGAAATTTCCGCTCTTGTGGCGCGCTACGGGCGGCGGGTTAAGATCAAGAGCGAACCCGGCCGCTATATCGTGGCCGAGGCCGGCGTGCTGCTGGGCCGGGTGCTGGCCGTCAAAGAAAACAGCGGCATTACCTACGTGGGCACCGATCTGGGCTTTAACGTGCTGCAGCGGGCGGTGCTGTACGGCGCACACCACGATATCGAGGTGTACCGCGCCGGACAGCCGGTGGTCGGAGAAGGGCCGGCTGTGACGGTGGTGGGCAACATCTGCGAAACCGGCGATAAGCTGGCCGAGCACCGTCCGCTGCCCCCGGTACAGCTGGGCGATGTGTTGGGTATCATGGACGCCGGCGCCTACGGCTACTCGATGGCCTCCAACTACAACAACCGCCTGCGTCCGGCCGAGGTGCTCATCACCTGCGACGGGCAGGCCCGGCTTATCCGCCGGCGCGATACGATAGAGGACCTGATGCGGGGCTTTGAGCTGTAGAGCGCGGCCCCGATAGCTAAGCAAGAACCCCTTTGGCACAAGCCAAAGGGGTTCTTTGTGTATGGGACGGCGGGTGAGAAGGGCAGCCCGCCGGGACGGGGGAAAAGGCTTTTTTTGCCCCGTCACGATAGCAGGCCGCAGCCTGTAACCGGCGCAAAGCGGGCCGTATCCCGGAGAAGGGCGGCCATAACTGCCCGGATAAAAGGCGCCGACGCCGTGCGGCGGGGTGCAATCGGCTTTGGGCGAATACCGTACGCAACCAAAAGCCGGCCCTGCCAAGGGCCGGCTGAGTTTGTTTAAAAAGTCCTGCGGTTTTTTATGACAAATTTTTCGACCCTACGGCACGTCATGGGATCAAGAAGGTATTGAGTGGAAAACAACGGGTTCTCGTTGTTTTTAGCTTCTTACGCACGTGTCACTTAAGCCAGGGAAAATGCTTTTGTAATCCGGAATTCGAATCATAGAGGGCTTTTCGACACTTTGAGCCGGCCCTGCCAAGGGCCGGCTCAAGCTGCCAAGTAACCTTTTCTGTTCGGCGTTTCGTTGCAAAGTCATTTCTTACGCCGGGCGGTGGGGCGCGAGACGCGGGTCACAACGCATTGTCGTTGCCGTCGGCCCGGTAAGCTCCCCGCCCGGCAATGCGAAGGCCGGCTA
The DNA here is from genome assembly GCA_028709505.1 of Eubacteriales bacterium. Classification (GTDB taxonomy): domain Bacteria; phylum Bacillota; class Clostridia; order Christensenellales; family UMGS416; genus STF2-111. Next base: position 2,661 of record JAQVWW010000194.1, on the reverse strand, counting down.
AGGCGTCAAAAAGCATCTTGCTTTTTGGCTTTGTGCCACCCAGCGTGTTCTCCCTGCCCAAGCAATGACGGCGCCGGGCGCCGGCAAACAGCCCCTTGCCGCTCGTTAGGCATCCTTTTTTGGCGGGCTATGCCGCGCTATTGCGCCGGTGTCGCAGTGGGTGCGGCGGTGTCTTCGGGGACGGCCGCGTCGGTCTCATCGGCGGCATCCGGGGCCGCCGTAGCCAGCGCCGGGTCTGCCATGCCCAATGCGTCGTAATCCACTATCACCGTCATGGCGGCGCGGGCAGCGTCCAGCTTGCCGTAGTAGGCTTCGGAGCGCTTGTTCTCCAGCAGCGTTTCTTTGAGGGCTTCGGAGATGTCGGCCAGCGGTATCGCGCCTTCGGCAATCTCCTCATCCAGCGTGATGATGTGGTAGCCGTAGTCTGACGCCACCAGAGGGCTTACCTCGCCTACGCCCTGCAGCGCCCAGGCACCCTCGGTAAAGCTGGTAACGAAGGTGGTGGAATTCTGGGCCACCACATAGCCATTGCTGCCGCCGGTATCGCTGCTGACTTCGCTCATCACCGTGCCAAAATCCTCGCCGCCGGTGGTAACGCGTTCCCGTACCGCCTGGGCATCGGTTTCTATGGTCTGTAGGTATTCTAGTAGCTTTGCATCGGCGGCGGCAGTATCGGCGGCGGTGTCGTCATCGCCGTAGCGCAGCGCGCGGATGTCGGCCTGCTGCTCGGCGCTCAACGGCACCAGAATGTGCCGCACCTTGCGGGCGTTGACGCGGTAACACGTGTCGGCCGCGTCAAAAACATCCTCAAAAGCGCTGGGGTCGGCGGCAAAGGCAGCCTGCTGATCGGCCAGCGTGCTGTCGTAGTACGCCTGAAGCTCGGCGTCGGTGACGGCGGTATCGCTGATGAGCGTCTCGTACATCTTATCCAGCAGCAGGCTCTCCTGCATCGTATCGCGCAGATATTGCTCGGTATAGCCGCTCTCAAGCATGTAAGCCGCCAGCTGCTCGTCAACCGCCTTGCTCAGCGCGTCGCCGGTGGGGGCGTCGTCCTCGGCGCTCACCTGCTGCTCAAAATAGGCGTGCCAGTCGGCCATCAGCGCGTCATAGTCCTCTTGTGCCTGGGCCAGCTCTTCGTCGGACAGCGTAACGCCCTGGTCGGCCGCCATCTGCAGCACAACATTTTCCTCGATGATCATTTCGGTGACGACCTGCTTAATATATTGTACCAGCTCGGCGTCTGCGTCGGTGCCGGTAACGCCGTAGGACGAGGCATAGTACGCATACATATTGGTGAACACGCTCAACGGCACGGTACGTTGCCCCACGGTGATGACCACCGGATCGGGCGCGCTGGTATTTTTGAGCGTGCCGTTTTGAAGGCCGCAGCCCGAAAGCAGCATGCCCGCGGCCAGTGCAATGGATATCACGGATAAAATAATTTTCTTCATGATTCGTTTCCTTTCGGATTTTTGACAGTCCCCATTATACCGGAATTATGTGACATACGTGTGAACAAATTTGCAATAATGCGCAAGAAATTATTGGCGAAAGAGCACGTATTGCGCATATGCAGGTATTTTTATTTGCTAAACATGCGCTGATTGGGTATACTAAGTACAACCAAAACAGCGACATTCCAACAATAGGAGGATGCATATATGAAGCTGATTATTGCTATTGTACAGGATGAGGATTCCGGCCGCCTGATCAGCGCTCTGATGAGCGAAGGCTACAGCGTAACCAAGCTGGCTACAACCGGCGGTTTTTTGCGGGCTGGGAACACGACGCTGCTCCTTGGTGTCGACGAAGAGAAGTTCGACGGCGCTATGGCTATCATTGAAAAAATCTGCAAATCACGCAAGCAGATTGCCACATCTCCTTCGCCCATCGCCGGATCTTCGGGCGTGTATATGCCCTACCCGGTGGAAGTTATGGTGGGCGGGGCTATCATCTTTGTCATGGATGTGGAGCAGTTTAAAAAGGTCTAAGTACGCGGGAATGCTAACTGAACAGGTCCATAGCTTTTCTCAGATGATTGGACAATCCACGCTGATCCGTCGGCTACTAAGCGCCGTGGAATCGGGGCGGATTGTTCATGCTTGTATTTTTACCGGCGATACCGGCACCGGCAAGCGTACGCTGGCGCGGCTGTACGCGCGGGCGCTGCTGTGCCGCAACCCCGGTCCCGGCGGCGCCTGCAACGCCTGTCCGGCCTGCCATAGCGCAATGCAGCACACGCATCCGGACTTACACTGGCTGGACGCAGCGCGCAAGGATGGCGGCGGCGTCGACGCGGTGCGCGCCGTTATCGGTGAAATTTCGCTGCGCGGCTATGCCGGAGACAGGCGGGTGGTGGTGGTGGAGAATGCCCACGATTTGACCGTCCCCGCCCAAAATGCGCTGCTTAAAACCATAGAAGAACCGCCGGACGGCGTGATTTTACTGTTGTTGACAACCAACCTTTCGCCGCTTTTGAGCACCATATTGTCGCGCTGCGCGCTATACCGGACACTGCCGGTGCCGCAGCGCCAGATTGCCGACTATCTAACGCGGCACGGAGCCGATGCCCTGCGCGCCCAGGCCTGCGCCGGCGCGGCGCAGGGCAGCATCGGCCGGGCGCTGACGCTGCTGCGGGACGACGAATTCTGGCCGCTGTGG
>JAQVWW010000193.1 GCA_028709505.1 Eubacteriales bacterium | reverse complement strand
GGCAGGGGGTGGGGTGCTTTGGGATTCAGCCGGCGGGGTGTATGGAGGGACCGAGTGCCATGGGAAAACCTGCGGTATAAACAAGGCTTGCCCTTTGATGCCAAGGGGGCAGGGGGGATTCCGATTTCCCCCCTAAGCCCCCCTTAGCAAACCCCCTTTACCCCCTTAAAACGGCCGCTGCGCGGGGCGGGTGAGGGGAAAGAGGCTAAATTGTCTTTGGGTGTATAGCGGCAGCGATTTGTTGAAGATTTATGGGTATGAAAAAGTCCTTTGCATACCCATAAGGTAAAGCCTTAAGTCAGTTTGCGTGAGGGAGATCTCGAACTGCCCCTCTTTAGCGAACCCCCTTGAAACGGCCGCTGCGCGGGGCGGAAAAGGGGGGTATATTATCCTTCCACAACGGTGACGCGCTGCAGCGCCGGGTCGGTGAAGATATCCAATTCGTCGCGGCTCTGGGTGGAAAATTCCGAGATAATGGCGCCTTGAGGACCGGCCTGGAACCAGTGCAGCGTATCGGCGTTGAGCGTATACTGCTCCCCCGGGCGCAGCACAATTTCGCGCATCACGGTAAAGTAGGTTTCGCGGCCCTCGGGCAGGCGTGCCTGTATCGGCTGCGTCGGCGCTCCGGGCACATACAGATATACTTCGCCGGCGCGGCAGCGAAAAGTCTCCTCCTTGCCCTTTTGTCCATCCCCATCGGGGTGGCGGTGCTCGGGGCAGGTCTGGTGGGCGAACAGCACCATCTCCTTGGCGCAGCAGCGCGGCGTGTTGACATAAGTGATAAGCTGCAGCCCAATATCGCTCAACCGCGACAGACCAAAATCGGCGATCTCGACACTGCTCTTTTCACGCGGCGTCAGCGCGATGCCGGCGTCGGCCAGCATCCGCAATGTGCGCTGTGTGTAATCCTCTTTTTGCGATACACGTATCATGGCGTTTCCTCCGTGGCGGCACAGTTTTCTTTCATTGTACCCTGCGGCGCGGCGGATGCAATACAAAATACCGCGCGGCAATAAAAAATGCCGCGGTTTCCCGCGGCACAGCGTATAGGATGGCAACGCCTTAATTGGCCTTGATATGCGTCCAGGCGTCCTCGTAGGTTTCCAGATAGTCGCCCAGGTCGGTATAGACTTCGCAGCGCGCCAGCGTTTCGTCGTCGGGATAGGCGGCGGGATTGTTGCGCGTTTCGTCGTCCAGCTGGGCGTAGGCGCCGGCGTGGGGCGTAGAGTAGCAGATTTCCTCCACGTTGCGCAGCGCGATATCTTCGCGACACATGAAGTTGATAAACTGCAGCGCGGCGTCCTTGTTTTTCGCGCCCTTGGGGATGCACATGCCGTCGAACCACAGGTTGGAACCCTCCTGCGGGATGACATAGCCGAACTGCTCGCCCTTTTGCTCGTCGCCCATAATCATCATCGCCTGGCCCGAATACACGACGCACAGCGCCGCCTCGCCGGCCAGCATCTTATCCACCGTGTCGTCCAGCGTGTAGGACAGCACCAGCGGCTTTTGCTCGATGAGGGCCTGCTGGGCAATGGCCAGCTCGCCGGCGTCGCGGCTATTGGCCGAGAAGCCGTTTTTCAGCATAGCCACGGCAATGGAATCGCGGGAGCTGTCGTACATCAATATCTGCTTGGCGTATTTGGCGTCCCACAGAATGTTCCAGCTGGAGACGTCTTCGTCGACCAGTTGCTTGTTGTACACAATGCCCACGGTACCCCACATGTAGGGCAGCGAATACTGGTTACCCGGGTCGTAGGGATGGTTTAAATAGGACTCGTCCAGCAGCTGCGCGTTGGGCAGGCTGTCGTAATCCAGTTCTTCCAGCATGTTCTGCCGGACAAGCCGCTCTATCATATAATCCGAAGGGAAGATGACGTCATAGTTGGAGCCACCGCCCTGCAGCTTGGAGTATAAAATCTCGTTGGAATCGTACAGCGAGTAGTTGACCTTAATGCCGGTCTCTCGCTCAAAGTCCGCGATGACGCCCGGCGCGATGTAGTCGCCCCAGTTGTATACGTTGAGCACCTGCTGGCCGCTCTGCCCGGTGCAACCCGTCAGCATGCCCAGCGTGCACAGCAGTAGCGCGCACAGCGCAAAAGAAATCTTTTTCATTATCTATCTCCTTTTTTGTTCAGCTTTTTCGGCTGCTTTTCCCGTGCGGTAGTTGACGACGCTCAGCAGGCCCAGCACGACGACAAACATCAGCGTCATCAGCGCGTACAGCGTAGGGTCGATGCCCCGGCGGGCCGCCGAGTAGATGTAGATGGACAGGTTCTGCACCCCCGACGACGTGAAAAAGCTGATGACAAAGTCGTCGATGGACAGCGTGATGGCCAGGATAAAGCCGGTGACGATGCCCGGCGCAATCTGCGGCAGTATCACCTTGCGCAGCGCGTAGCCCGGCGTGGCGCCCAAGTCCAGCGCGGCCTCGTAGATGCTCTTGTCCATCTGGCTTAACTTCGGCCACACCGAATAGATGACGTACGGAATGTTAAACGCCATGTGCGACAGCAGCATCGTGAAGAAGCCCAGGTTCATCTTCATGAACACGAACAGGATCATCAGCGATATGCCGGTGACGATGTCCGGGTTGATGATGGGCAGGTATGTCAGGTTCATAATCAGCCCGCGGGTGCCTTTGCGGTAGCCGTAGATGCCGATGGCCGACAGCGTGCCGATGACGGTGGCCAGCACGGCGCTGATGACGGCCACCAGCAGCGTCGTGCGCAGCGCCGACAGGATTTCCGGATTGCGAAACAACTGCGCGTACCAGTCCAGCGTGAAGTGCCCCCAGGATGCACGCGATTTCTCGGAGCTGAACGAAAAGGCCATCAGCACGGCGATGGGCGCATAAAAGAAAAGCAGCATCGCGCCTAAATACGTATTGGAAAGCAACCGGCCCAAAGAGAACTTTCGCATCACATTATTGTCCTCCCTTCGGCATTACCGTTGCTGCCCACGCGGTTGAGCAGTCCCATCCCCAGCAGGATAAGCACCATCATAATGACCGACAGTGCCGAGCCGAAGTTCCAGTTGCTTGCCTGCAGGAACTGCTGCTCAATCAGGTCGCCAAACAGCATAAAGTGCGAGCCGCCCAGCAGCCGCGAGATGACGAATGTCGTCACCGCCGGCATGAATACCATTGTGATGCCGCTCATGATGCCGGGCAGCGACAGCGGCAGCGTCACGCGGCGGAACACGCCAATGGGATTGGCGCCCAGGTCGCCGGCGGCCTCGATGAGCGAACGATCCATGCGCTGCAACGAGTTGTAGATGGGCAGTATCATAAAGGGCAGAAAGTTGTATACCATGCCCAGCAGCACGGCGCCGCTGTTATACAGCAGCGTCAGCTGCCCGAAACCCAGCGCGCCCAGCAGCCGGTTGACCAGGCCGGTATTCTCCAGCAGCGACATCCACGCGTAGGTGCGCAGCAGAAAGTTCATCCACATGGGCAGGATGAACAGCATCGAGAGCAGGTTGCCGTGCTTATGCCGGGCCAGCAGGTACGAGATGGGATAACCCAGCGCCAGGCAGACGGCCGTACACAGCAGCGCCAGCCAAAGCGATCGGCCCAGCACCTTGATGTAGGTGGGGTCGAGAAATTTTTGAAAGTTGACCAGCGTAAAGCCGCTGCCGCCCTTGGTAAAGGCGTAGTACAGCAGCAGCCCCATCGGCGCCACGGTAAAGATGGCCACCCACAAAAGGTAGGGCAGCGCGTACCAGCGGTTACGTCCCCTCATGCGCCGAATCCTCCTTTTTTCATGACATGGATATCCTCGGGCCGGATGATAAGGCCTACCCTGGAGCCCGGCGTCTGCGGCGCCGTATCGTGTATCATCCACTGATGATCGCCGGCGTCGACGATGATTTCGTAATGCACGCCTTTGAAAATGATGGACT
>JAQVWW010000192.1 GCA_028709505.1 Eubacteriales bacterium | reverse complement strand
TGAAATAAGTATTGCTTTTTGCCGATGGATTGGATATAATAGCATACGCGTTCGGCGTTTTGCCGGGCATGCTGCTATGGCTCAGTAGGTAGAGCACGTCCTTGGTAAGGACGAGGTCACGCGTTCGAATCGCGTTAGCAGCTCCAGCGGCAAGTTGCCGCAGCCAATATCGCGAATCATCATCGCTGGTTCGCGGTATTTTTTTTCCCGCGGCGAAGTGTCTTCTAAATAGGCAAGCCTTCACAACCGTCTGGCGCTGCATGCAAATTCACAAGCTTCTTTTGTGGTTTGCGGATTTTTGTTGCCGGTAATGGCCGTCCTTTAAATAGCCAAACCAGTACCTGCCGCAGCAAACCACGCTTTGTTCGCTTTTCGTTGCGTGAAAAACGTCCCCCTCCTTTTTGTCAAAAGGGTTACGGCCAAAACGGGGAAGCTTTGTGAACGCGGGTTTTGCTGCTCGCCGCCGGATTTTGCGGCGGCCGGTCGCGCGCATGTACCTTTTTGGTAGCGCAAGATCCGGGCAAGCCGTCGGTTTGCATTCGGATGGGTAAAGAAAGGTTCCTGCCGTCCGGCGCGCGCTTTGCATAGGCGGGGCTTAAAACAACAGATAGAAGCGGCTTAACACGATAATCCAACGTAAAAGTAAAGGGAGCGACAATATGGACCACGGTAACGAGACTATCCTCCAAACCATCGACGGCGTCCCGTGCCGGCTTAAGGAGCCTTTTGATTTTTGTTTTTTGAGCGAATACGGTAAAGTGTTTCGCGTATTCGACAGCCAATCTTCCGGTTGTATTTGTTTTGGCGTATCAAACGATAAGAACCGCTATTTTATTAAATTTGCCGGCGCAGAAACGATAAACAATCATGGGCTGCCCGTTTCGGATGCGGTTGCCCGGCTGAAAGCTGCCGTTCCCAAATATAAAGATTTGAAGCACCCGTTATTGATTCGGTTTATAGAGGGGAAGCCTGCGGGCGGCGGGTATATGACGGTGTTCGATTGGGAGGATGGCGAAAGCTTCGGCATCGAGAATCCCGCTGCCCGTGCAAAGTTTTTAACCCTGCCAATGGCGCAAAAGGTGCATGTATTTGAAGAAATATTACGTTTTCATGGGCATGTGGCAAAATGCGGATACGTTGCCCTTGACTTTAACGACAACAGCACGCTGTATCATTTTGATACCGGTAAAATTAAAATCTGCGATATTGATTTTTATGCCAAGCAGTCCTATATCAACGGCATGGGCAGAGCGCTCGGAGATCCGGCCGTCATGTCGCCGGAGGAATATCGGATTGGTGGGCTGTTAGATGAGATAACCAATGTCTATACGATGGGCGCCACAGCGTTTGTTTTGTTTTCGGATAACAATCGGCTGTCCGAGGCGTGGCCGTTAAGTGCGGCTTTATATGCCGTGGTCAAAAAATCCATAAGCGAGCAACGCCAGGCGCGGCAGCAAACCATAGAACAGCTGATAACCGAATGGAACCGGGCAAAAGCCGCTCCAAACTGCAAGACTATTTTGGCGTGACAGGCCTTTTCGGTTCGGGTTTGTGCCGTTTGGGCGTTTCTGTGATGCATTTGGCATCCCCGGGCGGCACGGCAAACCCGCGGAGAGTCGGCCGCATACGCGGCGCGCCGCCCGGCTATCAAAACAGGCAAAACCGCGATGGCCTGGGATGCGGCGGGATTGCCGCCTATGCGGATCGTCGCTTTCCAGCGCCATGAGATAACGCATGATTGCCGGACATTTGAGAGCTGCGCCCCCGTTATTTCAGCATATGGCACTGTCTGACTTTTGGAGTGAAGCTCAGTGCCCGGGTGGTTCCTTCTTCTTCGCTTTTGCGCGGCTGCGTTATTGCGCCGGCGTCCTGCGGTGCAGCAGCCGCATCAGCGCGATGCCACCCAGCAGCATAAGCGGGAACAGCGTAGCCGCCAGTAGCCCGGACTTAAGCCCGACCTGTTCGGCCGCCAGGTTAAGCCGCGCACCCAACGCCAGCAAAGAAGGCACATTCTGCGCCGCATCGGACACGACGCCGGTCACCCAGGGGCCCAGCGCGCATCCTAAGTCCCCGCATACGGCCAGCGTACCAAACAGTGCCGTGCCGCCCAGCGGATAATAGGCCGAGGTGTAGCTGAATACACCCGGCCACAGCAGGCTGACCGCAAAGCCGCACAGCGCACAGCCCAGCAGCGCCACGAAGGGGTGAGGCACCAGCGACGTGATAAGATACGCGCCGATGCACAACACGGCGCAGGCCAGCAGCGACTTGGTAAGGTCCAACTTATGGCCCCACACGCCGTATAGCGCCCGGCCGGTGCCCATCATCACGCCAAACAGGCAAGGCCCCAGCAGATCGCCCACCACCTTGGGTACCTGCAGTCCTTTTTCGGCAAACAGCGACGACCACTGCGACATGGCCTGTTCCGATGCGCCGGCGCAGATCATCAGCACCATGGCAACGACAAACATACGGGAGGTCAGCAGCTTCCGAAGCGGCATACGGGTTTCGGCCGGCACCGGCGGCAGCAGCGGCACCCGGGTAAAGAAAAAGAACGTGCACAGTGGCAGCAGCGCCCACGCGATGGGCAGCCAGCGCCAGGCGCCGTGGCCCAGCAGGCGCAGCGCCAGCGTAGACACCAGCACCACCGCCACCTGCCCCCAGCAGTAGAACGAGTGCAGCAGGCTCATCGACGAAGCCTTGGCGTCGCCGGGAATGGCGTCGACGATGGGGCTGACCAGCACTTCGATAAGACCGCCGCCGATGGCATAGACCATCACGGCGATGACCAGGCCCAGGTACGGCGAAGGCAGAATGCCGGGCAGGACGCCCAACAGCACCAGCCCCGCCACGGCAAACAGGTGCGCCGCCATAATGCACGGGCGATAACCCAGCTGATCGACGAACCGGATGGCCAGAATATCCACCACCAGCTGGAATCCAAAGTTGAGCAGCACCAGGCTGCCCAGCATAGAAAACGAAATCTGATATTCCTGCTGAAAGACGATGAACAGCACCGGCAGCAGATTGTTGACAATAGCCTGCGTGATATAGGCCAGATAGCAGGCTAACGTCGTCTGCCGAAACGTTGGTTGTTTCATAGTATTTTGTCCTTTCGGGATGCGCGAGTCGACAAGAGGATAGCAGAATACCGTTTGCGCTGTCAACCCCCAAGCGACAGACGCGAAGAGCCCGCCGCCGGCTGGTTTGCCGCACGCAATGCCTTTGCCGAGCCCCCATTGGAAAGGGGAGTGGGATGGCGAAAAACAAGCCCAACAGCCGGTTGTAACCGCCGGCGTATACAGGCAGTAACGGGTGGTTTTGCGCGCTGGACAGCGGCGCGGTGTCATTGGGTACAGCTCAGGCTGTGTAGTCAGCCTATACGGCATAAAGTAGTTTGCATTTAAGAAGAAACGATAAATTAAGCATAAAAACAAAACGATATGTTTTGATATTTTTGCCTATAAACATTAAATTATTTGGTAGGTTAAGACAAAGGGCATAGAATAACAGCTTGCATACGCGCCGCAGCAACAGCCCATCCAAGCCGATGCCAGCCGGATAGCCGGGCGATTCTGGCCCGCCGCAAAAGGGTGGCAGCCGAACAGCGCGTTATGCCCAGGATACGGCAGCTGGACATAAAACATAGCATAACACTGTCATATAAAACAAAACGTTATGTATATCAATTTTGTGCGTAAAAACTTCTAAAAGTACCGATATTGTTATGATTTGCAGGGTTGTGCGGGCTACTGCGGACGGGTTCGCGGTGCGAGCCGGCCGGGCGGTTTGGCTTGCGTTAGCGCGCCCAAGAGGGCACTGGGACCGGCGCACGGAAGCCGCATACCTTGCTCAAAAAAAAGCGGAGAATGGCCGCGTGGTGTGAATACCGCTGGACGCGGG
>JAQVWW010000191.1 GCA_028709505.1 Eubacteriales bacterium | reverse complement strand
AAGGCGCAACATTATATGTGGCAGATCGTTATAGAGGCATTGATATCATAAATGTCGGCAGCGGAGGGGGCAATGATCTATTGGCGAACTTCGCGGAAAAATGGGATGCATCGTCAGCCTGGCTTGCACCGTATAAGGCTCAACGGTGACGACGCCGTAATCCAGATAGCCCGATACATCGGCAAACGCGCCGGTGCCCTGCTCGCCAAACAGCCATGCCTGCGGCGCCAGCCCCAGGCCGATGGCCTTGCTCTGATCGTCGTTGGCGGGATGCTCGGCCAGGTACGATTCAACCAGCTGGCAAAACTGGGCCAGCGTTGTGATCTGCGGAAAGCCCGCCGCCTCCAGCACATCATACCGCAGATAATACCCCGCCGCCGTGTAGGCGTCGGTTTGCTGCAAGCGTTGGGTGCCCAACAGGTACGTGCCGCCGAGGCCGTCGTTGAGGGTGGCCAGCTCGCCGTCGTGGTAGTAAGAGGCAATGCCGTCGGGCTCCTGCTCCAGATAGCCGGCCAGGTCGATGAGCTTACCGTCGCGGGCCAGCGCATCCAGCCCGCTGTCGGCCCACAGCATATCAGGCAGCGCGCCGGCGGCGCTTAGCTTGGCCAACTCCGCCTGGCTGTCGCCGTTTACGTAAACGATATCCACCAGCGTATTGGTCTGGGCAAACAGCTGCCGGCCGATGGTGGTTTCGGTAAAGATTTGGCTCTGCTGGCCGGGCCAGTTCACCGCCGTCATCGTGTATATCGTCGGCGCCGGCGGCGCCGGCGTAGGCTCGGGGGTGGCTTCCACTTGAAGCTGGCTGGCCGGAATGCAGCCGGTCGCCAGCGCTCCCACCGCCGCGATGGCCAAAACCAAAGCAAAAAACTTAGTGTGATTCATGTTTCCAACCTCCAGAAATCTCAAAAACAAGCCGTGCCGTCAGTCCCTGCGCTTGCCGAATATCAGATGTCGCTGCACCACATAGCCAAAAAAGAACATTGTCACGTCGGACATCAGCTTGGCCAGCATCTCCATGATGCCCAGTTTGTCGGCATAGATATGCATCAGCACCACCGCGCCGCCGGCCATGGCGCACCACAGCAGCGCGTATTGCAGGGCATCCCACAGCACCGATTGCGGTGTGGTATCTTTCTTGCGAAACACGACAAACTTATTCAGCGAAAAGTTCACCGCGGCGCCGATAAAACGCGACGCGATGAACACCGGCGTACGCCGGAAGGACAGCACAAAAAAGAACAGGTAGAACAAAGCATAGTCCACGCCTGAGCCTGTCAAAGAAGATATGATATATTTAAGCGGTACCCAGGCGCGCTGCAGCAGCTGCACCGCACCTGCTTTACCCTTACGCCGTGCCTGCTTTGCCTGCATAACCCCTCTGCATCTTTTTGCGGTATTTTCGCATATTTTTTTTATTATAGCATTGGGCTTTTCGCTTGGCAAATGCGCACATGTTAAATCTTTGTTGTGCCGGCAACGGCGGCAAATTTTCCACATTAAACTTGCAAAGCGCTGATGTAACAATTATAATGAATAGATGCTTAAAATCCCGTGCTATTCCGCCGCGTTGCGGCTTAAAATTTATCGTTGCTCTGTTATTTTGCATGTAGCAGCAAAGGAGGCACCCTATGAGCAGAGTCTATAATTTTTCCGCCGGCCCTTCGGCATTGCCCGAAAGTGTACTCAAAGAGGCGCAGGCGCACCTGCCGGATTACCAGAGCCTGGGCTATGGCGTCATGGAGATGAGCCACCGCAGCAAACCCTTCCAGCAAATTACGCAAAATGCCGAGGCGGCGCTGCGCGAGCTGATGGGTATCGGCGACGAGTACGCGGTGTTGTTTTTGCAAGGCGGCGCCAGCATGCAGTTTGCCATGGTACCGCTGAACCTGATGAACGGCTCAGGCAGCGCCGACTATATCGACTCGGGCTCGTTTGCCAACAAGGCCGCCGCCGAGGCTAAGAAATTCGGCACCGTCCACGTGGTAGCCTCGTCCAAGGCCGACGGCTATACGCATCTGCCGGCCATTACGCCGGAGCTGTTCCACGCCGACGCCGACTACGTGCACATCACCACCAACAACACCATTTACGGCACCGAATATACGGCGCTGCCCGATACCGGCGCCATACCGCTGGTAGCCGACATGTCATCGGACATCCTGGGCAAGGCCTATGATATCAACCGGTTTGGTCTCGTCTACGCCGGCGCGCAGAAGAACATCGGCCCGGCCGGCGTCACCGTCGTCATCGTCAAAAAATCGCTGATGGGCAAGGCGCTGCGCTGCTGCCCCACCATGCTGGACTATGCCGTGCACGAAAAGGAAGGCTCGTTATACAACACGCCGTCGTGCTGGTCCATTTACGTGTCCGGGCTGGTGTTTGAATGGCTCAAGGCCTTCGGCGGCGTGGCCGCCATCGAGCAGCAGAACCGGGCCAAGGCCGCGCTGGTATACGATTATCTGGATGAATCGCAGCTGTTTCGCGGCGTAGCCATCAAAGAGGATCGCTCCATCATGAACGTCACCTTTACGCTGACGCGCGACGAGCTGACCGACACCTTTGTTAAGTTTGCACTGTCCAAAGGGCTGGCAAACCTCAAGGGTCATCGTTCGGTGGGCGGCATCCGCGCCAGCATGTACAACGCGCTGCCGCTGGAAGGCGCCCGGGCGCTGGTGGACTGCATGAAAGAATTCGAAGTTGCCAACAGATAGGCGAGGAAGGTACCATGTATCAGATTCAAACACTCAATGCCATTGACCCCATTATATTCGACCACTTTTGCGCCGCGCGCTACGCTGTCAGCGACGACTGCGCCGCGCCCGACGGCATACTGGTACGCTCGGCCGACATGCACGAAACCCGGCTGCCCCAAAGCCTGCTGGGCATCGCCCGCGCCGGAGCCGGCACCAACAATATCCCGGTGGAACGCTGCGCCCAGGAGGGCGTCGTCGTCTTTAACACGCCCGGCGCCAACGCCAACGCCGTCAAGGAACTGGTGCTGGCCGGCCTGCTGTTGAGCGGCCGCAAAGTGATCGACGGCGCCAACTGGGTACAGACTCTCCTGGCACAAGGCGATGCCATCCCCAAGCTGGTGGAAAAAGGAAAAAACAATTTTACAGGGCCCGAACTTATCGGCCGCAAGCTGGGCGTCATCGGCCTGGGCGCCATCGGCGCCATGGTGGCCAACGCCGCCTATTACGGGCTGGATATGACGGTATACGGCTACGATCCGTTCATTTCTGTGGAATCGGCCTGGGGGCTTTCCCGCCACATCATCCGCGCCAACGCGCTGGATGAGCTGATTGCCGCGTGCGATTATATCTCCATCCACGTGCCGCTGATGGAAAAGACCCGCGGCCTTCTGGGCGCCGAGCAATTCGCCGCGATGAAGGACGGCGCCGTGGTGCTCAACTTTGCCCGCGGCGAGCTGGTAGACGACGATGCGGTGCTGTCGGCGCTCCAGTCAGGCAAGCTGCGCCGGTACGTCACCGATTTCCCCAACGCGGCGCTGCTGGGCCAGGAAAACATCATTGCCATCCCGCATCTGGGCGCTTCCACGCCGGATTCCGAAACCAACTGCGCCGACATGGCCGCGCGGCAGCTGCAGGATTATATTGAAAACGGCAATATCGTCAACTCGGTCAACTATCCCGACTGCATGCTGCCCCGCAACTGTGCCCACCGCATGTGCGTGCTGCACCGCAACGTGGCCAACATGGTGGGGCAGGTCACGGCGCTGCTGGGTCAGGCGTCGGTCAACATCGATACGATGATCAACAAAAGCCGTGGCGCGTACGCCTGCACCATACTGGAGCTGGATACGCTGCCCGGCGACGGCGTGGCGCAACAGATTGCCGCCATCGACGGCATCCTGCGCGTGCGGACGCTGTAAGCATTGCCCGAGCGGGGAACGCG
>JAQVWW010000190.1 GCA_028709505.1 Eubacteriales bacterium | reverse complement strand
CTTTTGGCACACGGCGTCGGCATCGGCCTGAAACTGGCCGCGCTCGAACCACACCGCCGGCAGGCTGGGGATGCCCGCGCCCAAAAAGGCCATCCGCATGGCAATCTTATCCATGCCCAGCGCCGAACCCATGACGCCCGGCCCGCTGTAGGGCACGTCGATCAGCTCCAGCAGGCCCTGTATCGTGCCGTCCTCGCCGTGCATGCCGTGCAGCGCCGGGATAACTACGTCGATGTCGCACAGCGCCTGGCGTTTCTCGCCGAACACGCCCTTTTTCATCGTCCACAGCGTACGGCAGCCGCAGGTGGGTTCCAGCCACACGCGCTGCACGCAGCTTTCGTCAAAATGCGTATAAAACCGCACGTCCAGCAGCTTTTCGCCGGTGTACCAGACGCCCTGCTGGGTAATATACAGCGGAACGATATGATATTTGCTTGCGTCGGCATTTTTCATCAGCTGCACCGCCGTGATGATGGATACGTCATGCTCCACCGAGCGGCTGCCAAATACGACGGCCAAATTCAATTTATCTGCCATAGGTCTTCCTCCCTTTATCCGCGGACACGTTATTTTTCGTAATGATCGGGCAAATCATTCTCAAAGAGCACCACATCACCGGCGCGGGTTAAGCCGCCCAGCGCCGCCGAAGCCTGCTCCAGGCTGCCGGTTACGACAATATGATCCGCGTCGAATCCGCCGTCCAACAGTCCCTGGCGGATGGACGGCGCGTTGCCGGCCACCAGGATGGCAATGTCGGCCACCGCCGCCATGGCCTGCCCAAAGGCACGGTTCTCTTCTTCCTGGGCGTCGCCCAGCTCCACCAGCCCCGGCGTCACGACAATTTTACGCCCGGGAAAGGTGGCAAGCACGTCCAACGCCGCGCGGGTGCCGGCGGGGTTTGAGTTAAACGCGTCGTCGATGACCGCCACGCCGTTGGCGGTGGGGATAAGCTCCAGCCGGTGCTCCACCGGCTGTACCTTGGCGATGCCGGCGGCAATGTCTTCCAGCAGCATGCCCAGCTTGTAGGCCATGGCGGCGCAGCCGGTGATGTTCATCACGTTATGCCGCCCCAATAGCTTGGTCTGGCAGGCCACGCTGCCGCCGTCGCGGCTGTGCAGCGTAAAGGACGAGCCTTGCGGGCCGGCGATAATGCCGTCGGCCCACATATAGCGGTCCGGGCCTTCGCCGATGCCGAAAAGCCCCTTATCCAGCGGCGCTTTTTGGTAAAGCTGCTGGCAGATGCCGCCGTCGGCGGGCAGGAACACGGCGCCCTTGGGGTTCGTATGCTCCACCAGCTCGTATTTGCCTTTGGCCACATTTTCCAGTGAGCCGAACGTCTCCAGATGCTGCGGGCCCACCGATGTCAAAATACCGTAGTCCGGCCGGACCAGATCGCACATTTCGGCGATGTCGCCTATCTGGCGGGCGCCCATCTCGGCGATGAACACGTCGTAGCTGTCGTCCAGCTGCTCGCGTATCACGCGGGTAACGCCCATGGGCGTGTTGTAGCTGTGGGGCGTGGCGTAGGTTTTAAATTTTTCCGACAGGATGGTGGCCAGAATCATCTTGACCGAAGTTTTGCCATAGCTGCCGGTGATGCCGATTTTGATAAGGCCGTCGATGGCGGCCAGCTTGCGCTGCGCCTGGCGGAAATATCGCCGGGAGATGGCCTGTTCCACCGGCTGGGCGATGCGCGCCGACAGCGCCAGCCACAGCGGCGGCAAGCATACCAGCCCCAGCTGAACCACCATCACCCACCAGAACGTCCGCATCGGCGCCTCGCCGAGGATGCGCTCCATCTGCGTGATGGCGAACGCCGCCAGCGCCGCGAACGCCGCAATGGTCAGTGCGTAGACGGCCAGCAGCCGCCTGACGCGGGCGGTGTAGACCAACTTTTTCTTCTTGGGCTTTGCGCGCCATATCAAAAAGGCTACCAGGCACAACGCCACGAACAGCGCCGTGCGGATAGCCAGCCCGGCAATGCCGGCGGCAAAAAACAGCGACGCCGCCTGCAGCGCCGCCATTGGCACAAACAGCACCAGCCCCAGGCCCACGATGGGCTCCTGACGCAGATGCCGCTTAAACTGCCTGATCTTATAGCCTTCCAGCTGAAACAAGTGCACCAGCGGCTGCAGGTAGAAGAGCGTGGCCAGGGCGCACAGCAGCAGCGATACTAAAATTGCCATCAAGGGTTCCCCTCCCAAAAAGTCCTGACGATGCGGCAAAACCGCTCCAGCTGTTCCAAATAGGCGAAGTGTCCGGCGCCCTCCAGCACCACCAGCCCCGCGTCAGGAATCTCCCGGCTCATCACCTGCCCAAAATAGAGCGGCGTGGAGTCGTCCTTTTCACCCCATATCAGCAGCGTGGACGCGCGGATCTGCGCAAGGCAACCGCGCAGGTCCTGGTTAACCACGCGTACGAACGTCTTTTTCATATTGGCGCTCAGCGCCCGGTAATCGTCGGATCCGGCGGCGGCGGCCTTCTGATCCAAATCCAGCCCCAGCCTCTTTAGCAGCGCGTTGAGCCAGCTTAAGGCGCGCAGCCGTTTGCCTAACTTATACAGCCAAACCCGCCAGTAGTACCGCACGGTGCGCCGCGGAATCAGCCCCGCCCCGCCGGTGATAACCATCTTACCCACGCGTTGCGGGTGTTCCTTGGCCAGCAGCAGCGCCACCCGGGCGCCAAAGGAATGGGCGATGATGTCGGCCTTTTGGATGCCCAGCGCGTCCATCAGCGCCACCAGCCAAGCCATATATTCGGTCACCGACCACGGCGCGGCCGGCTCGGGCGTTTCGCCAAAGCCGGGAAAGTCCGGCAGGTAGCACGTGCGCACATCGCACAACTGCTGGGCCACCGGCCGCATCAGCGCGCTTTCGCACCCCCAGCCATGCAGCAGCAGGGCCGGGTCGCCCTGCCCGCAGGTTTCGTAGCCGGCCGTCTGCCCGTTTATCTGGGTCACATTCTTCATATCTTCCTATTTTACACGCATGCACCCAAAAAGGAAAGCTTGTTTTGCCCTCCTGGCGGTTTTGGCCGGCCGATGCGCGTTCCTATGCTCAATATAGCCGGCCATCGGCGCCGATAGAACCGCGGCTTCAGGCAAATAAGGATACCTCTGTGAAAGACGTTTGCCGCCGCATAAAAATTTGCCCGAACAGCCAAAGGGCTGTCCGGGCAATCAACGCGGGTACCGCTGTGCCTGTTACAGGTATACGGGCTTGCCGCTCTCGGCCGACTCGTAAATGGCGGCCAGAATCTTCGTAACCACCAGCGCCTGCTCGGGCTTGGTGATAAGCGGCGTATCCTCCAGCACGTGGGAAATCCAGTTGCGGGCTTCCAGATCCTGGGGCTTGGCCGTGGAGCCGTCGTAGAAAGCCACGCCGCCCATCTCTACGTCGGGCTTATCCAGATAGGTCTTGGAGTAACGCTCGCCGTTGATGCGCAGGCCGTCGAACTCGTCGGCGCCGCCCTTGGTGCCGCACAGCAGCACGCTGGCTTCGATGGGATCGGCGATGTTCAGCGCCCACGAGGATTTGAGCACCACGGTGGCGCCGTTTTTAAAGCGGATAAAGCCAAAGGCCGAATCTTCGACGGTAAACTTTTCGGGATCCCACGGGCCCCAGGCGTTTGCGGCGTCTTTGGTGCCGCTGAGCTTTTTATAGGACGTGCCCACCACCATCTCGGGCTCGTAGTTGTCCATCATATACAGCGTCAAGTCCAGCGCGTGGGTGCCGATGTCGATGAGCGGGCCGCCGCCCTGCAGCGCCTTGTTCGGGAAAACGCCCCAAGTGGGCACCGCGCGGCGGCGCAGCGCGTGCGCCTTGGCGAAGTAGATCTCGCCCAGGTCGCCGGCCGCGCACGCCTCGTGCAGGACCTGCACCTCCGGGCGGAAGCGGTTCTGGTAGCCGATGGTGAA
>JAQVWW010000189.1 GCA_028709505.1 Eubacteriales bacterium | reverse complement strand
CGTTCCGACCGCAGGCGGACGCGCAAATCAGCGATGCTTACCTGGTACCATATAGCGATGTGAACCATGTTTCCACTTCCCAGGCGGTAAGTATTTTTTTGAAAAACCTGACAAAACACCCGCGCCTGGTTATGCAAAGCGTTACCGACGCCTATCTGGCTTGCAGCAACTTCTATGGCGCCCAGTCCGAAAATGGGGTCTCGTACTTTGTGGTCAAGGAGGTCAGCTTAACCCGCGCCACCGAAAACGACCGCATTGGCAGCTATGTATTTTATCCGTCAACCTATTCTAACGTGTATTATTTATCCGAGGATCTGTCTAAAAATGCAGCCCCCTATTACTACAAGAAGACCGCGGGCGTTACCATAACCGATTTTTTCAGGCGGTGGCTGAAACCTACAAACATGATATTTACCTTCGGCTTTCTATTGCTTCCGTTTGTATGGATCGCGTCGGTTGTTATGGCCCGGCTTAAAAGGGACGAAATGGTCTTCAGTTTAGCCACCATTGCCTCCTCGCTTTCGCTGGCGTATATGTTGCTGATCAGCTTTTCCGGATCGATTCTGGACCGATACGCCTTTACCGTGTTTGGTTCCACTTGGGTAGCCATTTTATTGGTGACCTATGGCATAGGCAGAGCAGTTTGGCGCCGCCGGCTCAAGAACAGCGCGGAGCAGGAAAGCTAAGCGGCTCCGTCCGGGTTCGGGCAGGCTTTCGGATGGGTACCGGTTTGAAAGCCGTTTTTGCGTTGGGCGTTGCGCAGCGTATCGCATTATCGATATCCGCACGGGGCATGTTAGCAGCCAAACCATCCCATAAGGAATAGCCATGGGAAACCGTTCAATGGGTTCTCCCTTTTTTGTATTTATGCCGAAACCACTGCCCCCTGGGGCCCGCATGCCGCCCCATCGGCCCGGCGCCGCCAGGGATCGCTCCGCGTCCTTGGTTTCACTGGTTATGGATTCCCGTTTTTTTGCCATAACATGCCACAATTTTTTCCACATTGTTATTGAAATTATGATATATTAATAGCAAAGAAAGGGGATTGCGAAATATGAAAATTGCATTTATTGGCGCGGGTTCCATCGGGTTTACACGCAGGTTATTAACAGATATTTTGGCAGTACCTGAGTTTCACGACACAGAGGTCTCTTTTACCGACATCAATGCGCACAACCTGGATATGGTCTATCAACTGTGCCAGCGAGATATTGACGCCAATGGGCTCAACATCAAAATCAAGGCCACGCTGGATCGACGCGAAGCCTTCAAAGATGCGAAATACGTGGTGAGCTGCGTGCGCGTAGGTATGCTGGAGGCATTTACCACGGATGTGAATATCCCTCTAAAATACGGCGTCGATCAGTGCGTGGGGGACACGCTCTGCGCCGGCGGCATCATGTATGCCCAGCGTGACATCGCCGTGTTTGAGGATTTCTGCAAGGATATCCGCGAGGTGGCCGCACCCGGCTGCATTTTGCTCAACTACTCCAATCCCAACGCCATGGTGACCTGGTTTTGCAACCAGTACGGCGGCGTGCAAACCATAGGCTTGTGCCATGGCGTGCAAGGGGGACATGAGCTTATTGCCCAAGCCCTTGGCTACAAAAAAGAGGAAGTGGAGATCGTCTGCGCCGGCATCAACCATATGACGTGGTACCTCTCCATCAAGCAAAACGGCCGGGAACTTAAAGATAAGCTGCTGCCTGCTTTGGAGAACGACCCTGTGCTTTCCAAGACCGAGAAGGTGCGCATCGACATGATGAAGCGGTTTGGCTACTTCAGCACCGAATCAAACGGGCACCTGTCGGAGTATGTGCCATGGTACCGCAAACGCACGGGTGAGATCTTAAAATGGATCGATCTAAGCTCCTGGATCAATGGTGAAACCGGCGGATATTTGCGGGTTTGTACCGAAGGGCGCAATTGGTTTGAGACGGACTTTCCCAACTGGCTGAAGGAACCGCCCTACGTATACGGGCCCAACCAGCGAAGCAACGAACACGGCAGCTATATTATAGAAGGGTTGGAGACGGGCAGAGTATACCGGGGGCATTTCAATGTGGTCAACCATGGCTGTATTGAGAACTTGCCTGCGGATTGCGTCGTGGAGGTGCCGGGCTATGTGGACATCCATGGCGTCAATATTCCCCGCCTGGGAGAGCTGCCCTTGGGCTGCGCCGCGGCCTGCATGAGCAACATCACCGTGCAGCGTCTGGCGGTGGAGGCCGCCGTACGTGCAGATAGTATGTTGCTGCGGCAAGCCATGATGATGGACCCGCTGGTAGGCGCTGTGTGCGATCCCGACGAGATCTGGCAGATGGTGGACGAAATGCTCATTGCGCAGGAGCAATGGCTGCCGCAGTACGGCCAAGAGATTGCCCGCGCCAAAGAGCGTTGGGCGAAAGCCGAACAGGACGGCACGTTAATCCCGCCCATCGTAACCCAGGGTGCGGCGCGCCTGCACACCAAATCGGTAGAGGAGATGGCCGCCGACAAAAAGGCTGCCCGCAAGAACGCCGCTGCCGCTGACAAGTCATAAGGGCTCTTGACTGCCTTTTGGTGGCTGTGGATACCGGGCACGGGCTTTTGCTGCGTAAAGGGGAGGGAACCTTTACAGGCCCCGGATTTCCCTCGCCCCAAAGCCGCGGCATGTGCGTCGGCATCCTGATAACATACCGCTACCAAATGGGTGCCGATCCGCCAAGGCAGTGTAACCGGCGAAATGTCGATGATAGTGCGCTGCCAAAAGGATATGGAAGCGGCGGCATTTTTCTGCAAACTTACAGCGGCGTCAAAACAAGTGAGGTGCTGCGGGTGGGGGTGCCCCGCGCCCATGAGTTTTGTGCCAAGGCAGCCGAAGGGCCAGCGGGCGGGCGCCGGACTTACGCCTTGATGCGGCGGTGATTTGGAATCTTGCCCTGGAAGGAAGGATCTCCTGTCCATAAAGAGTAACCGCCTGGGCGGGCGGAAATTTGACACGTAGAAGAGGGACGGCGGCTTACGGGCGGCCGTTCGTTTTTTTACTGATTTTTTGTCCCTTTACCCGGTAGCGTTGCGCAGGGGCGCCCAGTGGGGTTCATCCCGCACGCCAAATCAGAAGAGGGAGCAAGCAACCGGGATGGCACCGATGGGTGCGGGAGCAGCAGCCTGGAAAAACGAAGCCGCCGTGCCGGCGTGCGGGTGCAAAGGCAGGCTGTGCCCACCTTTGTGCCATGGGGCGGCGGCAAAGGGGAAACCACGGGGCTGCGAGGTGCTCGTTGCTCAGAGAGCGGTGCCGAAAAAAATGGCGGGCTACGCCGTCAAGTCCAATAAAAACAGGGTTGCGGGGCAGCCAATGTCTGAAATGGAGTTTGTCGTACCTCGAAGAACGTGGAGTCACCCCTGCTATCCGATACCCTTACTCTGATTGCGCCGGAAAATCTGCGCAGAGTATTACCCTCTGCTTTGCAGGCGCGCCATGGCGAAAAAGGCGGCAATGAAAACAACAACGGCGTGCCGCGCTTCTTCCCGAAGGGAGAAAGTTTTGCAAAGCTGACCGGCGCAGGCAGCCCGACGATGTTGCATATTTTCTCGAACGCAACGGCAGATCGCGCAAACGCCCGGGTGACTCTTTCTCTTTTAGGGGGTTGTACGAATGGGCAATTCGCCGGGAACTGGCCGGGCCTTTCAACCGTTTGCTTATTTGGTGCGCCGGACCGGCCTGCTTTGAAGAACAAGGCATAGCGGGGCTGGGAAGAGGGGGCTGGGCCGGCCCCGTGGCCGGCCGTCTTTTACAGAGGGAGCCTTCAAGGCGGGGGAAAAAGGCCGCTCTTCGCCTGCCCATAATCGGACATACATGGGAGCGCCCGTCATTTTTTGCGTATGCGCAAAGGAAGGGCGGGATCGTAGGGGGAGTCAATTTTTATCGCAAAGGAGCTTTTA
>JAQVWW010000188.1 GCA_028709505.1 Eubacteriales bacterium | reverse complement strand
CCGCCGGTATGGAACCAGCGCGCGCCCCGACGCACAAAGATTTCACCCCAGTCCACGTCGCCCGCCTTCATCTGCGACGCCGCCGAATGGCCCCGGTCGGATACGCCCAGCGCGCCGCGCACGCCGTAGCCCCGCTCGGTAAAATTAAGCCCCATGCGGCATTTGTGGCCCAGGCCGTCATATTCCCGCCACAGGATGTGCGAAGTATCCACGCCGCCCTGCAGGATGAGATCCTCGGCCAGGCGACCCACCTCGCTGTCGGGCAGCGCCGTCACCACCGCCGTACGCAGGCCGAAGCACTTGCGCAGGCTGCGCGCCACATTGTACTCGCCGCCGCCTTCCCATACGGCGAAGCACCGCGCGCTGCGGATGCGTCTGTCCCCCGGATCCAGCCGGAGCATCACCTCGCCCAAGGCCACGCAATCGTACTGCATTTACTCGTCCCCTCCGATTTCCCTTGAAAAATATGTATACATATTATACCGAATCCAAAGATATTACGATATTAAAACCCTTTTTAAAATTTCGCAAAATGTTATACTGATTATACCAAATCAATGGAGGAATTGCATTATGTCTTTGGTCAAGGGGATCAACCACATCGGTATCATCGCCACCGATTACGACAAATCGTTCCATTTCTATACGCAAGTGCTGGGCCTTACGCCCACCATCAGCTTCCGCAAGGACGACAGGGGCTTCGCCATGCTGGATATGGGCAACAACAACGCCATTGAGCTGTTCTGCGGCGGCACGGTAAAGGACGTGCAGAACATGTTCAAGCACCTGGCGCTGGAGGTGGAGGACAGCAAAAAGGTTTACGAAGCCTGCGTCGCCGCCGGCTGCGAGAGCGTAGAGGAACCCCACGACATCAACATGGGCGGCAAGGATATCCGCATTTCCTTCGTCAAAGGGCCCGACGGCGAGATTCTGGAGTTCTATCAGGCGCTGTAACACCGCCGGGCGAAGCGGCCTGACCCGCCGCAGACGGCGAAGGGCTTTTTGCCAAACAGGCGGCGCCACAACGAGGGGACGCCGCCTGTTTTTTGTATCCGCAGGAGGCAAACAGATGCGCAGAACAGACCGACAAGTGACCGATATGCAAGCACTGCAGCAGATTCTTGACACGTGCAAGGTGTGCCGTATCGCCATGGCCGACGGCGATAGGCCCTATCTGGTGCCTATGAACTACGGGTATCGGCTGGCCGGCGGCAAGCTTACGCTATACTTCCACTGCGCCCACCAGGGCCGCAAGCTGGACATCCTCAAGCGCAACCCCCGCGTCTGCTTTGAGATGGACTGCGAACATGCGCTGATGCCCGGCGATACCGCCTGCGAATACGGCTACGCCTATGCCAGTATCATCGGCGAAGGTGCAGCCCGCATCCTCACCGACGAGGCCGAAAAGATCGACGCGCTGCAGCGGCTGATGCTGCATCAAACCGGCCAGGGGCAGTATTCTTTCCCGGCGGCGGCGGTAAGTGGCGTTACGGTGTTTTGCATCGACACCATCGGTTTTACCGGCAAGCGGCGCTAAAGGCCAAATGGGAACCAATCTGCAAAGGAGCGCGGGATGAAATCCAGAAACCTTACCATAGGCCTATTCATTTTTTACTTTTTGGCGCTGATATGGGTTGTTTTGTGCAAGATGCAATTTTCTTTGGCGCAGGTAGGTCGTTTCCGGAGCATCAACTGGATTCCTTTCGCCGGCAGCGTCATCATCAACGGGCGAATCTCTATCGCTGAAATCCTGGCGAACGTTCTGGTCTTTGTTCCCTACGGGCTTTTTACCGGTGTGCTGATGGGCAAGAGCCGCTTCCTCCAAAAATTTGCCCCCATCTTTTTTACCAGCCTGCTTTTCGAGCTGCTGCAATATGCTTTTGCGCTGGGCGCCACCGACATCACAGATTTATTGGGAAATACGGCGGGCGGCATACTGGGTATCGGACTGTTCGTTGTTCTTCGGAAACGATTCAAAGAACGGGCGGGCAAAGCGGTCAACATCCTGGCTTTTTGCGTCGCCGCCGTGTTGCTTGCGGCATTTGGCGTTCTTTTTGCCGCCAACAGGTAAGCCCCGCCGCCGCGCCTTGCCTTGGGCCGAGAAAAACAAACGCTTCCGCGTATACGCGGAAGCGTTTTTTAGCGCAGACCAGCTGTTGGCCGTCCGATATGCGCGCTACTCGCCCTTCAGCTCCACCTGGATGACCGAATCCACCGCGTCGGGCAGCTGCGGGTCGGGGCCAAACGTCGTAAACACCACGTCGCTGTAATTGGTGGTAATCCAGTTCTTAACCATGTGCAGTTCGGAACCGTCGGCCAGATAGCGAATCCTCTTGACATCGTCGGCCGAAACGCCCATCAGCGGAATATACCCAACGCTGGGCTCGGTGATGTGGTAATAGAGCGTGTTGCCGCTGCGCGTGATGCGGCCGTTCTCGGGCTTGGGCAGGCCGGCAGCGCCGCAGCCGTAAATGCTGCGGTGGTTTTTGTCCATCCACGCGCCGATTTGCTCCAAAATATCCAGCGATTCCTGCGGGATGTTGCCGCGGGCGTCGGGCCCTACGTTGAGCAGCAGGTTGCCGCCTTTGCTGACGCACTCCACCAGCTTGCGCACCAGCATCGGCGCCGGCTTAAAAAACTTGTCCTGGGCGCAGTAGCCCCAGTTGTTGTTCATCGTGATGCACGATTCCCATACGACGCGGTTGCCCATCTGGTCAAAGATGCCGTCGGGCGGGATGATTTGCTCGGGGCTGACAAAGTCCCCGCTGTACTCGCTGGGCTGCGCCGTCAGCAGCGAACCAAAGCCCTCGCCGCTGACCTCCAGCCGGTTATCCAGCACAATGCCCGGCTGCAGCGCGCGCACCATGCGCACCAGCTCGGTGGCCCTCCATTTCTCGCCGGTCATATCGGCGTAGGAAAAGTCGTACCACATGATATCCAGCTTGCCGTAGTTCGTGCACAGTTCGCGCACCTGGCCGTGCATATAGTCCAGATACCGATCGAAGTGCTCTCCCTGGCCTTCATAGGCCGGGTTGTTGCGCATCGGGTGACGCTCATCGCCGTAAGCCGGGTAATCGGGATGGTGCCAATCCAGCAGCGAATAATACAGGCCCACCTTGATGCCTTCGGCGCGGAACGCATCCAAAAACTCGGCCACGATGTCGCGCCCGGCCGGTGTGTTGGTGGATTTATAGTCGGTCAGCCGGCTGTCAAACAGGCAAAAGCCGTCGTGGTGCTTGGAGGTCAGCACCGCGTACTTCATACCGGCGCGTTTGGCGGCGGCAGCCCACTTTTTTGCGTCGAAGTCGACGGGGTTGAACTCATCAAAAAACGGCTGGTAGTCGTCTACGGGAATCTCTTCGTAGCTACGCACCCACTCGCCCCGGGCGGGAATGGCGTACAGCCCCCAGTGGATAAACATGCCGAAGCGATCGTGCACGAACCATTTTACACGATCTTCATACGCTTTTCGGTCAAACATGGCGTCCTCCTTTTTTATTACGGCGCAGGTTTCTGCCGGCAGACGGATGCGCCGGCCGGCAAGCCCTATGCAAAACATCGGCCGGGGCGAAAACGCGTCCCGGCCGGTTTGGTTTAATTGTGGAGTCCGGTTACCCGAGGCAGGTTGATGAACTTGAGGAAATCCTGGATGTGATCGTCCCAGAAAGCCCATTCATGAATGCCGGGATACTCTTCATAGGTGTAATCGAAGGGGTCGCCCTCAAAGGCTTCAAAAAAATCGCGGGTGTAGCGGGCGCTTTCCAGCACAAAGTCCTCGGTGCCGCAGGCGTGGTAGATGCGAGGAGCCGGCTTGCCTTGCGCAACAATGCTGCGGGCCTGAAACAGCGGGTCTTCCAGCGTGCCGGTCCTGTCCAAATCGCCGTTTACCGCCATCATGCGCCGGCGCATATCGGGATTGTCCATG
>JAQVWW010000187.1 GCA_028709505.1 Eubacteriales bacterium | reverse complement strand
ACGCCGGCGCCGTAGGGCACCGTATATTCGTCGTTAGCGTCGTAGAACTGCCCCTGGTACAGCGCGTTGATGTTGGCATAGTTGGCGATTTTGGACGTATCCAGCTTCTGGGCCAGCCCTTCGGCGATGACCGTCTCAATGATGTAGTCGTCGGCGATGACCAGGTCGTAATCGCCGCCCTGGGCAGCTTCCAGCTTGGCCAGCATCGTTTCGTCAAAGTCAAAGTTGCTGTAGTTGACGGCGATGCCGGTCTCGGCGGTAAAGCCGTCCAGCACCTCCTGCGGGAACATGCCTTCCCACGTGAACAGGTTCAGCTGCGTGCTGGCGGGGGCGTCGGCTGGGGGCTGGGAGGGGTTGGCGGCGCCGGGGCCGGCACAGCCGACCAAAAGGGTAGCGCACAGCGTCAGCGCCAGCAGCAGGGTTGCGAGTTTTTTCATGCTTTTATCTCCTCCAATTAAAGTTTCTTTCTATCTTTTTTCCCCAAAAAGGCCGAGGAAAAACCAAGAATGACGGTGGCTGCGAACATCAGCGTGCACAGCGCGTTAATTTTAGGGGTTACACCGGTCTTCAGCTGCGTGTAAATCTTGATGGGCAGCGTGTTGGTGTTGACGCCGGTGACGAAGATGCTGATGACAACGTCGTCCAGGCTCATGGCGAAGGCCAGCAGCATGCCCGACGCGATGGCCGGCAACACCAGCGGCAGCGTAATATCGACAAATGCGCGCAGCTCACTGGCGCCCAAGTCGCGGGCGGCCTCGCCCAGGCTCTTATCCAGCCCCACCAGCCGGGCCTTGACCAGCATGTATACGTAGGGGATGCAAAACGACGTATGGGCGATGACCAGCGTCGTCATGCCAAAGGGCAGCCCCAGTAGCGAGAAAAACACCAGAAACACCATGCCCACTATGATCTCAGGGATCATGATGGGCAGCGTGGACACGTATTCGACGACGCCCTTGCTGCGTAGGCGAACGCGGGTCATGCCCACGGCGCCCAGCGTGCCGATGACGGCGGCGCCCAGGCTGCTTAAGCTGGCCAATACCAGGCTGTTGACCAGCGCCTCCAGCAGCGCCTTGTCGCGGAACAGCTCGCCGTACCATTTCAGCGAAAAGCCGTCCCACACCGAGCTAATTTTGCTTTGGTTAAACGAATAGACGATGACCAGCAGGATGGGCAGATACATCAGCGCCAGCACGACGCCCAGATAGACGTTGGGCAGCTTGGTGCGGTTCTTCATACCAGCCCCTCCAAATCCTTGACCTTGGCGACGCGCCGGTACAGCGCGATGCTCAGGCTGGTCAGCACCATCAGCACCACCGAGAGCGCCGCGGCAAAAGGCCAGTTGTGCGCCTTCATCAGCTGCTCCTGGATGACGTTGCCCACCAGCACCACCTTGTTGCCGCCCAGAATGTCGGCGATGAAAAACAGGCCCATCGACGGGATGAACGTCAGCACAATGCCCGAGAGCAGGCCGGGCAACGTCAGCTTCAGCGATACGGTCAAAAACGCCTGCAGCGCGTTGGCGCCCAGGTCGCGGGCGGCCTCCACCAGGTGCCAGTCCAGCTTTTCGGCGCTGGAATAGACCGAGAATATCATAAAAGGCACCAGCGCGTAGACCATGCCCACCACCACAGCCGGATACGTGTACAGCAGTTTAAGCGGCGCGTCGGTCACATGCAACGCCATAAGCACCTTGTCCAGCACGCCGTTGGCGCGGAAGATGATGATCCATCCGTACAGCCGGATTAACGAGCTGGTCCAAAAGGGTATCATCAAAAGCAACATCATGCGCTGCTTCCATTTTGCCGTAAGCTTGGCCATAAAATAGCCAAAGGGATAGCCCACGGCGATGATGAGCGCCGTGCTCAGCAGCGCCAGCTTAAACGATTCGACAAAGGTCTTCAGATAGATGGGGTCAAGTATATGGACATAGTTTTGCGGCGTAAAGGTATAGACGACGCCCCAGACTTCGGCGCGCTGCAAAAAGCTGAGCACCACCATGTAGATAAGCGGCCCGGCCACAAACAGCAGCGTAAACGCGTATAGCGGCAGCACCGCCAGCAAAAACGGCCCGTCGCCGCGCTTTTTGCGCCGTTTGGCTGCCAAAGGCCCGAAAGATGGCGCGTGTTTCATGGCTGCGCCTCCAAATCCACCGGCACGGCGCTGTCCGGCTGCCAGATGGCCCGCACTTTATCGCCGGCGTCCAGCGGCGAGTCGATGCCGTGGCGGCTGGAGACCAGTTCGCTGCCGTCGGCCATGGCAAGGATAATCTGCAGTACGCCGCCTACGAAGTTTTTCTCTTTGACGGTGGCCGGCAGGCCGTCGCCTTCTCCGGTGTCGGCTATCAGGCTGACCCGCTCGCTGCGTACGGCCACGGTGATGCGCTGCCCCGGCGCAAAAGGCGCACCGGCATGGGCCACGCGGCCCTGGCCGCCCAGGCACGAGAAGGTCAGCGTGTCGGCGTCCACCGCCGTGACGGTGCCGGTCAGCACGTTGGCGGCGCCGACGAAATGGGCCACGTAGCTGGTGTGCGGATGATCGTAAATCTGCGCCGGCGTGCCGATCTGCTCAAAGCGACCCTCGCGCATGACGGCGATGCGGTCGGACATGTTCAGCGCCTCTTCCTGATCGTGCGTGATGTAGACGAACGTGATGCCCAGCCGCTTTTGCAAACGTTTCAGCTCCACCTGCATCTGATGGCGCAGCTGCAAATCCAGCGCGCCCAACGGTTCGTCCAGCAACAGCACCTTGGGCTGGTTGACCACGGCCCGGGCGATGGCCACCCGCTGGCGCTGGCCGCCGGACAGCTCACCGGGCATGCGCTTTTCGTAGCCGGCAAGCTGCACCAACTCCAGCGCCTGGGCCACAGTCTTTTTGATTTCGGCCTTGGCCACGCGCTTTAAGCGCAGGCTGTAGCCGATATTGGCCTCGACGCTCATGTGCGGGAACAGCGCGTAATTCTGGAATACGGTGTTGACGTTGCGCCGGTTGGGCGCTTCGGCGGTGACGTCGCGGCCCTCCAGCAGCACGCGGCCGCCGTCGGGCTGCTCCAGGCCGGCGATGATGCGCAGCGTCGTGGTTTTGCCGCAGCCCGAAGGGCCCAGCAGCGTAATAAATTCGCCCCGGCGGATGGTCAAATCGATGCCGCGCAGCACCTCGGCGTCGTCGAACCGCTTTTCAATGCGGTCAAGCTGCAAAATAATGTCTTCCATTACACTCCTTTACCGCCGCGCCGCGCTGCCGCCCGGCGGACTAAAAGCGATACTAACTATCATACCCGATGGCGGGCCCGGATAAGCAGACCCGGCGGGAATTTGGCAGGGGATTGGCGGGATGCTTGCATCCCGGGGTGGGCCCTGTTCCGGCCGCATGCGGTGCGCCGCACATGCGCCGCCACAACCATGCTATGCGGCGCAAAGCTGCGGCATACGCGGTGCGCGGGGAGGTACCCGCGTTGCCAAGGCGTAATGTGGCGTAGCGGTATGCCGTTATAGAGCCCTACAATGATATGCGGCGCGGCACACGCGCACCGCCTACGCCGGTAAAAAGGGCGCGCAGTACACCCGGCGGGCTGAACCGGTATGCGGCGGCCATCCATACCCATCCGCCGCAGGCCGCAGGCAGCCCGGTAAGCCGCGTGTGCCGGCCGCCCATACGGCCGGGCCCTGCCCTTTGGCCACCCTCTCCGCGCCGGTGGCGCTAAGAAGAATCAGTCGGGATGCGTCATCAGCCCCAGCGTCAGCCGGGTTATTTGGCAAAGCTGTTCTACCGTCGTGTACTCGCGGCAGCTGTGGCACCGGTGCATGGCGTTGGCGACGACCAGGCCGGTGATGCCGTGCCGGGCCAGCACGTTGTTGTCGCTGCCGCCGAAGGTGGGCAACAGCCGGGCGGTGAGCCCCAACTGGGCGCAGACCGCCTCAAAGCGC
>JAQVWW010000186.1 GCA_028709505.1 Eubacteriales bacterium | reverse complement strand
GATGATGCCGATGTTCTGGGCCAGCGACTTGGAGTACAGGAACGGCTCCTGCAGCACGATGCCCACGCGGGAGCGCAGATGGCCTTTGTCGATGGATCTAAGCTCCGCGCCGTTTAGGCGGATGGAACCGCTCTGATAGTCGTACAATCGCTGCAGCAGGTGCATCATCGACGACTTTCCGCTGCCGGTGGCGCCCAGTATGGCCACCGTCTGCCCTTGCCGGACGGTAAAGCTGACATCCCGCAATACGGGCTTATCGCGCTCGTATCCAAAATTGACGTGCGAGAACTGGATATCGCCGCGGATGTCCGGTGCCACGGCGCCTTCGCCCGACGTTTCGGGTTGCTCGCGCAGCACATCGTCGATGCGCCCGACGGCGATAAGCATCTTGGCGGCGTCGGCCAGTATCCTGCCCAGCTGCCGGATGGGCCATATCATCATGCCGATATACGTGTTAAAGATGATGAAGCTGCCCACCGACATGCCCCGTTCGATGATGAAGTACAGGCAGGCAAACAGCACCACCGCCTGCTGGGCCATGGCGATAAAGTCCGATATGCCCCAAAACTGGGCAAAGTGATTCTGCAGCTTTAAAAGCCGGCCCCGCAGCACGCTGTTGCTCTTTTCGAACTTCTGCACCTCGTACTGTTCGTTGCCAAAGGCCCGCACGACGCGCACACCGGTTAAATTTTCCTGCAGCACGGTAGACAGCGCCCCATCGGCCTCGTCCACACCCTGGAACTGCCGCTGGATGCGCTTGCTGTAGAAGTACGAAAACACCAGCGCCCCGGGCATGAGGCTGACGGCAATGATGGTCAGCGCGCCGTTGATCTTCACCAGAATCGTGATGGCGAATATCAGGATAAATATGGCCCGGCCCAACTCCATCAGCTGCCCGGCCAAAAAGCGCCTCACCGTATCCACGTCGGTGGTACACCGCTGGATGAGGTCGCCGGTCTCGGCCTTGACGTGGTAATCGTAGGACAGGCTCTGCAGATGCTGGTAAAGCCTGTTCTTAATGCGCATGACGATACCTTCGGACGCCTGGGCGGTCATCCGGCCGTTTCCAAAAGCGAACAAGCCGCGCAGCATCGTCAGCACCAGCAGCGCCAGGCCGCAGATCCACAGATTCTGGGCAAAGTAGCTGCGTCCGCCCAGCGATGCAATCCCTTTGAGCACAAATGCCGGCGCGCTGATGGGGTTACCCTGCAACACACCATCCACCGTCCACGCAATGACCAGCGGCATGACGTAGTTGCACACGACGTTACCTATGACGCACAGCAGCGCCACCACGTACATCGCGCGAAAGCCTTTGGTAAACTCCCAAATTCGCTTCCATCTCATCCGATTCATAAATCTGTCCTTTCTGTTGCGCCTATGGATATCCCTATGCCCGTGCGCGGGACTTCAGGATTTTGCCGGTGCCCGCCGCCGCTAGAAACAAAAAAACCGTGGGGAAACCCACGGTCTGCCATTTTTGATACAAAAACGCGGGTCCAACACCCGCACGGTCAGCGCAATCCTCTTACTTGAAAGCGGCCAAACGGGTTAAATATTTTCCAGAATTCTCTATCTGTGCGTCATACTGTGCGCTCGTCATTGCATTTAACCCTCCCTTCCAAAATTGCCATAATATGGCCTGCGTTGTTTATCATACCAAAGCCAATAAAAAGAAGCAAGCTTTTTTTATTGGCTTTTTCAAAATGCATGGACGCCCAACGCCTTTGCCCGTATACTGAAGCGCGGGAGGTGCACCGTGCAAGGTTATAATTTGATTCTCGTGTACGATTGGACCGGCACACAGCTATTGATGTGTCGGCGTAAAAAAGAGCCGTATCTGGGCCTTATCAACCTGGTAGGCGGCAAGATAGAACCCGGCGAAAACGGCCTTGACGCCGCCTATCGCGAGCTTTGCGAGGAGACGGCCATCACGCGGCGGCAAATTGCGCTGCGCCATCTGATGGACTTCACTTACCATCTTTCAAATTGCTATGTGCAGGTATACGTGGGGCGCTGCGTCGGCGACGTAAATGTGTACGGCGACGAAAACCAGCTGTTTTGGTCGGATTTGAATCACGACTTCTTCGATTTGAATTGTTATGCCGGCGAAGGCAACATCGGGCATATCTTAGAGCAAGTACGGCTGCCTCGGCATACGCTGTGGAGCGGCGGCAAAGACGGCGAACCGGCCGGCCCGCAGTGAAGATTGCAGCCGCGCGCTGACGCTGTGCCGCCTTGGCTTTTGCGCCTTATACGTCGGCGCAGGCCACCAGGTTGTCCTTGCCCATGCCGGCGCAATACGGGTTTGTGTCGTAGGCAAAGCAGAAATCCAAAAACTCCCGGCGCATCGTGGCATTGCCCATGATGTTGACCAGCACTTCGTTGGGGATGCAGCGCGATAGCGCGCCCGGCCCCGACAGCCGTATGTTCCTAGCACCGCTTTGGGCCATGATGGCGCGCAGCTCATCGGGCATAAACGCATACGTGTGTGGCCACTGGGTCTGGCCTTCGTCGTGTTTTTGCAGCATCTGGGTCAGGTCGGCCATCATCTGGCGCGCATAGGTGCGCCGGACGGCGGCCATGTCGGGCACAAAACTGGCAAGGGCCGGCAGCGCGTCGTCCAACGTCCAGCGGACAAACGGGTCGTCATCCTGTTTATTTAGGATATACTGTGCTTTTTGGGCTGGGTTAAACAGATACGGTATCCAGCCCATGTTGCTGGCCACGCTAAAAATCACCTTTTTGCCGGCCAACCGAATGAGGTTCCCAATGACGGCTTCATGCTGCGGATACGTATACGAAATGGGCGAATCGATGGACAGCACCATATCAAACTGCCGGTCTCGGTAGGCGCGCAGGTCCTCCAGGCGCCCGTGGACAAATTGCATGTTGTCCAGCACGCCGCTTTGAGCCGCCCGCGCCCGAGCGGCGTCGATCATCGGCTGCGAGATGTCAAAATGGACGACGCGAACTCCCATCTGGGCCAGCATGATGGAAAACCGGCCGCTGCCGGCGCCGCCGTCAAAGGCTGTGGCGATGCCGCCGGCATGGCTGCGGATAAGCCGCTCGATGTGATCCTTCTGGATGATATCGTCGATGAAGGTCCGCTCCCGCGCTTCCTCTTCGCTCGCTTTCTGCGGCTGGTTCCAGAAGCGGCTGGCAATGTCGCCGGCGTTGCTCATGGCAAATACCTCCTCAAAATGATAAGAAGATTGTTGCATCCTCTACGGCGGCGCACATCTTATACCGCCCGCCATCGAAAACCTAAATCCGAAATAGACGAAAGGCCTTTCACATTCCGGCGCTCGGCTTGCTTGCGCGTCGTTCGCCGCATGCAAAACGCATACGGCTATTTTATCACAATACCAACGCGGTGTCTTTTTGACTGATCCGCATGCTCCGTGCGCGCGGCGGGCTGGCGCCACCGGCACGTCAGGATCTCCCTGCCGGAAAGCCCTGCCCGGAGGATGGCTCCCTGCCACCGGCTGGCGCACCGGATGAATCGCTGCCCACCCCGCCGGCGGTGAAATCGACGGGCGGTTTTTCTCCGTTTCCGCATTTTCCTAGCGCAGTCAACCGCCACCTCTCCGCCTAAAGACCGGCATCCCACCTGTTATCTGGTTTGCCATCACTTGCCGCGCGCGGATACACCGGATGAATCGCTACCCACCCCGCCGGCGGCGAAATCGACGGGCCGTTTTTTATCCATTTCCGCATTTTCCTAGCGCACCCAGCCGTCAGCCCTCGGTCCCGGGCCTGGGGCTGGACGCCCCTAACGTAAAACAAAAGAGACACGCGAACGTGTCTCTTTTTTGGGATGCGGCAGCGCCCTATTTTCCCGGGCCGTCTCCAGCCAAGTATCGTCGGCGTGCAAGGGCTTAACTGCTGTGTTCGGGATGGGTACAGGTGTTTCCCCTTGGCTATTGCC
>JAQVWW010000185.1 GCA_028709505.1 Eubacteriales bacterium | reverse complement strand
ATAGATGATATCATCCAGACGGCTGCCGGTATCCACCAGCGCCGTGGCGATGATGGTCAGGCTGCCATGCTCTTCGATGTTGCGGGCGGCGCCAAAAAAGCGCTTGGGCTTGTACAGCGCACCGGGATCCAGGCCGCCGGACAGCGACCGGCCCGACGGCGTCACCGTCAGGTTGTAGGCCCGGGCCAGGCGGGTAATGGAGTCCAGCAGGATGACCACGTCCTGGCCGTGCTCTACCATGCGCTTGGCGCGCTCCAGCACCGTCTCGGCCACACGGCAGTGGTTTTCGGGCCGCTCGTCAAAGGTAGAATACTGCACGTCGGCCACGGTGGAACGCTGTATGTCGGTCACTTCCTCGGGCCGTTCATCGATGAGCAATATGATGAGTTTAACGTCGGGGTTGTTGGAAGAAATGCTGTGGGCGATGCTTTTGAGCAGCGTCGTCTTGCCGGCCTTGGGCGGCGACACAATAAGGCCGCGCTGGCCTTTGCCGATGGGGGCTATCAGATCGATCAGGCGCAGCGCCAGCTCGCCGGGCGCGTCGGGCCGCTCCATCGTCAGCCGCTCGTCGGGGAAGATGGGCGTCAGCGTGTCAAAATGCTTGCGGCGGTTGGCCTCGTCGGGCGACAAGCCGTTGATGGACGTGATGTACAGCATGGCCAAATACCGCTCGTTTTCACGCTCGGGGCGGGTGCGGCCCAGCACCAGATCGCCGGGGCGCAGGCTGAAGCGCCGAATCTGCGCGATGGACACATAGACGTCCTTTTGGCCCTTGCGCGTGGCCCGTAAAAAGCCGTAGCCATCGGGCTGCACGTCCAGAATGCCCTCGGCTTCGCCACAATCGCCCGAACCCAGCATCTCGGGCACCGCCGGGTTGGCGGTGCTCAGCTCGCGGCGGGAGGGTTCGTGGGATTCGCCGGCGGCTTCGTCGGCGCTCTGGGGCTTACGCGGCGTATAATTGCCGGTACGCTGCGTGCGGGGCCGCTGAGCCGCCCTGGGGCCATCGCGCCGGGCAGAAGACGCCGGGGTACGCTCGGCCGGGCGCGGGCTTTCGCCGTCCATGCCGGTGGGGTCAACGGCGGGAGGCGCCGTGCGTGGCGACCGGCGCCGAGGCTGTTCCGCCGGCGCCTGCGGCTGCGTTTCAGCTTGCGCCGGCGGCGCAACCGCCGCCGTTGCAGGGGAGAACCGATCGGACAGCGCATCCACCAGCCCCTGCTTGCGCAGCGTCGAAACGCCCTTGATGCCGGCCTGCTTGGCCAGTGCGCGCAGTTCAGCCAGGGTCTTGCCCTGCAACTGGGTTTCATTCATCGTGAGTTCCTCCTACCTATATGAGGGTAACCCCGCTTAAGGGGTGTAATGCGGGTAAAAAAAGCAAACAAAAACATAAAGAACAAAGGACCGGCGTATACCATCATACGGAAAACGTCAGGCCATCGTCAACGGCTTAGACAAAACAACCACTTTTTTGCCAAAGAGGGAAGAATTTCGGTGTGCGGCGCTACGGGGACGGCGCGTCCGCCGGGAAATTGATGGTTTCTTTGACGATATACAGCGGGCGTGCCCGGCTCTCTTCATAGATGCGGCCGACGTACATGCCCAGCACGCCGATGGAGATGAGCTGCACGCCGCCAAAGAATGCGACGGCCATCATAATGGGCGTCCAGCCGGGTACGGCCTTGCCCAGCATCCAGCTGATCAGCGCGTAGAGGATAAAACCCAGCGCCATAACCACCGCCGCCACGCCCAGCGACAGCGACAGCTGCAGCGGCTTAATGGAAAACGAAATGATGCCATCGGTGGCGAACTTGAGCATCTTTTTAAGCGGATATTTGGTGATGCCGGCAAAGCGCTCGTCGCGCCGGTAAGGCAGCGGCGCCGCCGTAAAGCCCAGCCAGGGCACCATGCCGCGGATAAAGCGGTTGCGCTCGGGCAGCTGCAAAAAGGCGTTTACCACCGCGCGGTCCATCAGCCGGAAATCGCCGGTATCCGGCGGGATGTCAATATCGGTCATGCTGCGCAAAAAGCGGTAGAACATCTTGGCGGTAAACAGCTTAAAGAAAGTCTCGCCCTGACGCTTTTGCCGCTGGGCGTATACGACATCGTTGCCTTCCCGCCACATGCGCACCATATCGGGGATAAGCTCCGGCGGGTCCTGCAGGTCGGCGTCGATGATGACGACGACGTCTCCGCCGGCGTAGGCAAGGCCGGCAGACACGGCGGCCTGATGGCCGAAATTGCGCGAGAAGGACAGTACCTTTACGTGGGCGTCCCCGGCGGCGATGTCGCGCAGGATGGGCAGCGTATCGTCCAGCGACCCGTCGTTGACGTACAGCAGCTCGTAGGACGCAAACTGCTGCATGACGGCGGTTAAACGGCGGTGGCACTCCTGCGCTACCTCTTGTTCATAATACATGGGAATGACGACGGATATGCAGATATCTTGCTTTTTCCTATCCATGCTCTACTCCGTAATCCGGGTAATGTCGGCGCCCAACACCTGCAGCTTCTTTTCGATGCGCTCATAGCCCCGGTCGATGTATTTGACATTGGAGATGGTGGTGGTGCCGTCGGCCATCAGGCCGGCTACGATAAGCGCGGCGCCGGCGCGCAGATCGGTGGCGCTGACGGCGGTGCCCCACAGAGCGTCCACGCCGTCTATCATGGCGATGCGGTCTACAACGCGTACTTTCGCGCCCATGCGGCGCAGCTCGTCAATGTACTTATAGCGCGATTCATAGATGTTTTCGGTGATGACCGAGCTGCCGTCGGCCACCGACAGCAGCACGGCAAAAGGCTGCTGTAAATCGGTGGGGAACCCCGGGTAGTACATGGTGCTGATGCTGATGGCGTGGGGACGGCCGGTGCCCTTAACCCGCAGGTAATCCTCGCCCTCCTCGACGTACATGCCCATCTCCATCAGCTTAGCCGATACCGACTCCATATGATAGGGTACGCAGTCCCGGATGGTGATATCGCCCTGGGTGGCGGCGGCGATGGCCATCCAGGTACCGGTCTCTATCATATCCGGCAGGATGGAGTACGTGGAGCCGTGCAGCCGCGGCACGCCGTTGATGCGGATGGTATCGGTGCCGGCGCCTTTAATGCTGGCGCCCATTGAGTTTAAAAAGTTGGCCACGTCGACGACGTGAGGCTCGCGGGCGGCATTGACGATGGTGGTGCGACCCTTGGCCTTGCAGGCGGCCAGCATAATGTTGATGGACGCGCCCACGCTGGCCTGATCCAGATAGATTTCAGCGCCGGTGAGCTGGTTGGCCACGCAGACATACTCGCCCCGGCTTAACCGAATGTTGGCGCCCAGCGCCCGCAGCCCTTTCTCGTGCAGGTCCATGGGCCGCGTGCCGATATCGCATCCGCCGGGGATGCCCACCTGAGCCTTGCCCAGCCTGCCCAGCAGCGCGCCGATTAAATAGTTGCTGGCCCGCATCTGGCGCACCAGCTCCAGCGGCGCGTGGTGGCAGCAGACGCCGGTGG
Organism: Eubacteriales bacterium; assembly: GCA_028709505.1. Taxonomy (GTDB): domain Bacteria; phylum Bacillota; class Clostridia; order Christensenellales; family UMGS416; genus STF2-111. The sequence goes on along the minus strand of JAQVWW010000185.1, from coordinate 459 downwards.
CGTCCACGTGCACGGCGCCTTCGCGCAGTTCCACCTGGGCGCCCAGCGCTTCCATCATGGCCTTGAGGATGCAGACATCTTCTATCATGGGCAAATTTTCCACGATACATACGCCGTCGCACAAAAGGGCGGCAGCCAAAACGGCGACCGCACTATTTTTGCTGCCGCTGACGCGCACCTCGCCTTGCAGCGCTTTACCGCCGCGGATAACCAGACGATCCTTCAAGAGACACACCCTCCGTCAATTAGTGTTTTCCGCAGCCGGAACAGCCGGCGCAGTGGCCGGAACAGGACGAGCCGCTGCTGGAAGGCGTACCGCATAGCCAGCGCCCTTCATATACCCGCTCCAGCCGCCGGCCGCCACATTGTGGGCAGCGCACCCGGTCAGAATGGGCGGAAGATACCAGTTCGTCAACTTTGTTTGCACACGTTACACATTTAAAATCAATCATTGGCATG
>JAQVWW010000184.1 GCA_028709505.1 Eubacteriales bacterium | reverse complement strand
GGACGTGCGCGAGGACGATACGGCATACACCGTCGAGGCCGAGTTGCCCGGCGTAAAGAAGGAAGATATCGACATCCAGATGGATGACGGGCGGCTGCGCATCGCTGTGAACAGCGCCCAGGAAACTGAGCAGCGAGACAAAAACTACATCCACAAGGAGCGGCGCTACGCTTCGATGAGCCGCCACATTTACCTGGAGAACGCCCAGGCGCAGGACATTAAGGCCAAGCTGGCCGACGGCGTGCTGTGCATCAGCGTTCCCAAGCAGGATAGGACGCAAACCGCGCAACGCATTGTTGTGGAATAGCCGCCCCACCCGGGCAGCACACGGCAGCGGGCTGCCAAAGGCTAAAAAGCCTTTGGCAGCCCTTTTTTGGACAGGAAAGGTAGATTGCGTACCCGACAGCGCGCTATGGGGGGCTGCGACGATATGCACGACGTTTTTGCCGGCAATCCGCCTTTTTTGATGGGAGAACGTCGGCCAAAGGTCGCCGGCGGCGTTGACGGCAGGGGATGGGCATGCTATAATTTGCTTATCATTATGACGGAAAGAAAAGGTGTATCTTCGTGGAGGAGCCTCCCGCCCCGGAACCTGGTAGACGTTTTGATTCCATATCCATCGCTTTATTAGGGCGTTTATACACAGAGCCAGCGCAGCGACAAAGCCACCGCTGATTGCTCTGTGTGTTTTTTTGTTTTTTGGCGAAAAACCGCCCCATGCGGCCCTTACCGGCCCGCACTACGATAACACGGAGGTAGTTTGATGTCTGAAGGTGACCCATTAATAGGACAATTGCTGTTTCAGGTAGGTTTGATTTTGCTCAACGCCGTATTTGCCTGCGCCGAGATTGCCGTCATCTCCATGAACGACACAAAGATACAGCGCTTAAGCGACGCCGGAAACCGGCGGGCCGTCAAGCTGGCCCGGCTGACCAGCCAGCCGGCGCGGTTCCTCTCCACCATACAGGTGGGCATTACACTGGCCGGCTTTTTGGGCAGCGCCTTTGCCGCCGATAACTTCTCGGACAGGCTGGTGAACTGGATGGTAGGGCTGGGCAGTACCGTTTCCACGTCCACGCTCAATGGCCTTTCGGTGATCCTTATCACGCTGATACTGTCTTACTTTACGCTGGTGTTCGGCGAGCTGGTGCCCAAGCGCGTGGCCATGAAGAAGAGCGAATCGCTGGCGCTGGGCCTGTCGGGGCTTATCTATTTTCTGTCCAAGCTGTTCGCGCCGGTGGTGGGGCTGCTGACGGCGTCCACCAACGGCATACTGCGCATGATGGGCATTGACCCCCACGCCAACGTCGAGGCCATCACCGAAGAAGAGATACGCATGATGCTGGATACCGGCAGCGAGAACGGCACCATCGACATACAGGAGAGCGTGATGATACAAAACGTCTTCGAGTTTAACGACAAGGCCGCCGAAGACGTGATGACCCACCGTACTGAAGTGACGGTGCTGTGGATGGACGAGAGCCTGGAGCAGTGGGAGCAGACCATCCGCGAAAGCCGGCACGCGCGCTACCCGGTGTGCCTGGAAGACCGCGACGATATCCTGGGCGTGCTGAACATCAAAGACTACTACCCGCTCAAAGAACAGGGCTTTGACGCTATCAAGGCACAGGCGGTTCAGCCGGGGTTCTTTGTGCCCGAAAGTATCAAGACCGACGTCCTCTTTCGCAACATGCAAAAGGAGCGCACGCATTTTGCCATCGTGCTGGACGAATACGGCGGCATGAGCGGCATTGTGACGATGAGCGATCTGCTCGAAGAGATCGTTGGCGAAATCGACGACGGCGACGGCGAGCAGCAGCCGCCCGACGTGCAGAGCATCGACGGGCAGACGTGGAGAGTGCGGGGTATTGTGCCGCTGGGCGACATGGCTCAGGTACTGGGTATTACGCTGCCGGTGGACGAATACGACACCTTTGGCGGGTTCATTTTCGGCATGCTCAACTCCATCCCGCAGGACGGCGCCCAGCCCAGCTTTGAGGCCTACGGCCTGAGCGTCAAGGTGGAAGAAATCCGTGAGCACCGTGTGGAGTGGGCCGTCGTGTGCAAGGCCGACGCCGTGGAGGTCGCAGAGCGGACCCTGTAAAATACCGGGTACCACCCGCAAGGAAGACGGCAAAACGCAATAAAAAAGAATCCGCTCCGGCAAAGGGGCGGATTCTTATTAATATCCGGGCAGGAAGCGGAGCCTATGCCCGCAGGCTGGCGTTCATGGCGCCAGCCTGCGGCGGAGCCGGTTTATCGTTGCTGCCGGGACAGGTATTCGCATCCCCAGGTCTCCATGGCGGTTAAGATGGGGCGCAACGTGTTGCCCAGGTCGGTCAGGCTGTACTCTACCCTGGAGGGTACGTGGGCGTAGACTTCTCGATGGACCAGGCCGTCCTGTTCCAGGGCGCGCAGATTCTCGGTGAGCACCTTTTGGCTGATGCCTGCAATGGTGCGATGCAGCTGTGTAAACCGCTGCGTTTCGCATAGCAGATTTCTTAGTATGAGCAGCTTCCACTTGTTCCCAATCAATCCTACCGTCGTAGCCACCGGGCAAACAGGCAGTTCTTCTTTGGTGCGCATAGGTGACACCCTCCTTTGGCTTATATCCGCTGCATATGCCGGATACCAATATGGAATATAACACCAACGCCAGGCGGGCGCAAGGCGACAGCTGGTTACCTAAAGGTAAGCGGGTAATAAAAAGGTGCCTTCTTGCGGCGGGCAGAAAGGCTTTCTATAATGGTAATCAGGACAATGCCCAACCGAGAAAGGATGATAGCCATGAACAAAGTGATAACATGCATACGCGACAGGCGCGCTATCCGCAGATACCGCCCCGAACAGATCGCCGACGAGGCGCTGGATGCCGTTCTGGAGGCGGGTTTGTACGCGCCCAGCGCAGGCGGCCGGCAGAGTGCGCTTTTTCTTGTGTCCCAAGACGCGGCCTTCAACCAAGAGCTGGGCAAAATCAACAAGAACCTTTTCCAGGGCAAAGCGGCTCCCGGCAATGTATCCACCGAACAGCCCGGGATAGCCGACGACGCGTCGCTGGAGAGCGGCTTTTATGGGGCGCCCACCGTGGTTACGCTGTTTGACGCCACAACGTCGCAGTATGCCGTACACAATTGTTGCGTAGCGGCCGAGAACATGATGTTGGCAGCGCATTCTCTGGGAGTGGGCTCGTGCCTGGTTGGCCGGGCGCAGGAGACGTTTGCCAGCGATGCAGGCAAGGCATTGTTGCGGCACAAAGGCATAAGCGACGATTATCAGGCCGTCTGTCATGTATTGTTGGGTTATCCGATAGACGTGCCCGCGGCAGGAAAAGCGCGCAAGCAAGGCCGTATCATACGCGCATAAACAGGCTTGGGCGGAATGCTTATCTGGCGGAACTGCCCACCGGTTTTGCGTATCGAAAGCCCGACTATTCCTAAAAAAGAATACGACAAGAAGGAAAGAGAACCGGGGGCTGTTTGATGGCCCCGGTTCTCTTTTGTCGTAATTGGGTTGGATGGGCTGCCGTGACGGGCCTTATTCCAGCTCATCCATGGGATAGGTGGGCCGGGGAATAAGCCGAAAGGGGAGCTGCGCCACCAGCTGGTTGGACGCGCCGGGGCTTAGGCAGAGAATAGCCAGCTTGGCTATTTGCTCCAGTTCGGGAAATAAATAGCCCTGCTTGACCACAATGATATCGTAGGCGTCGGCGTCCACGCCGGCGTCGGCAAAGCACGACATGGTGGTAAAGGACTGCGGCTTGTCCTCAACGATGAGATCGATAGCGCCCAAGTCCAGCGTGACGGTACTGCCGATACGCTGGCCGGTGTCGTGGTGGGTCAGGGCGCCGAAGCATTTGATGCTGCCCGAGACGGCCACTTTGGCGCTGTCGCCGTCGATGCCGGCGCCCACCTCTACCTGTACCGCGTCGCCGGCCTGCCGGCCCAGCAGGCTAT
>JAQVWW010000183.1 GCA_028709505.1 Eubacteriales bacterium | reverse complement strand
AGGTATATGAGCCGTGGCTGGACGAGGCGCTGACCGACTACAGCACCCGCGCGTACATCAATACGTTTGGCAGCGACGGGGAACGGGCCGACCAGCGGGAGATGATAGAGGCCATGAAACAGTTCCGCGTTGCGCGGGTCTACGGCGTCAATCTGCCGGTGATGGCCTATGAGGACAGCCTGCATTACGCCAGCTGGGTCTATTACCGCGGCGCCGATGTGATGCAGCAGCTGGAGGAGAAGATGGGTACCGCCGCCTTTGATAAAGCGCTGCGCGCGTATTATTTGGGTAACCGGCTGGGCCTTGCCCGCCGGGACGCCTTTGAATATTACATGGGCCGGGATTGCGGGGACGATGTGAAGGGCTGGCTAAACGACGCCTTTGCCCACAGCGAATGAGGCCCGGACACGAAGGAGAAACTAACTTCCAATGGATGAAAAACGCGAGAAGAGCATAACCGGCGCCGAGGCCGGCGATACGCCGGCTAACCAAAACGTGTCCGGTGAGGATAGTGCGGCGGATACGCCAAGCGTGGGGCAGTATGCGCCGAGCGACGATGTTGCCGCCGACGCGCCCGGCGTCGGGCGGGCTGAAGAAGCCGGCGATGCGTCGGCTGACGAAGGCGTGTCCGGCGGCCCTATTCCCGCCGAAGCCGGCGGTAGGCCGGTTGGGCAGCATGCACCGGCGGCCAACGGACGCGGCAAAGCGCGCGTTACGGCGCCGATCGCCGGTCGCCGGACGCGGAAGGACGGCAAAAGGGCGCCGGGAGGCGCGGTCCGGCGTAAAAAGGCCGGTAGCGGCAGAAAAGTCGCCCGCCGCCGGACATCCGGCCGCGCAAAGGCCAAACGGCGGATGCACGGCGCCCATGCGGCGCTGCGGGTGGCCGCCGTTGTGGCGGCGGTGCTGTTTGTCACCAGCGCCGCTGCCGTGGTGTGGGCATCGTCGGGCCAGGCGGCGCCGGTGGCCGGCGTTGAGGTATCGCTCAACGCTCAGCCGCTGGGCATCGTCGCCGATCAGGCCGCCGTCGAGGCGACCTTTACCGCCCTTAAAGACGAATATGCCGCCCAATGCGGCCTGTCTGTCCAATGCGACGACGCGCTGCATTTTCGTCCGGTGGAGGCCCCGGCCGACTATTTTGCCACGCCGGAACAGATAGGCGCGTTGCTGCGGCAGCGCTGCCGGCTGCAGGTGCGGGCGCAGGTGATACTGGTGGACGGCCGCGCGGCGGTGGCGCTGCGCTGCCGCGACGACGCCTATGCGGCGATGGAAGGCGTATTTGCCACGTATCAGCGCGATGCCGTATGCGAAAACCCGCGCTTTGCCGAGGCCGTGACCATCGAGGAACAGGCGGTGGACATGGCCGACGTGCTGGACAGCGCCGACGCCACCCAAAGGCTGTTGCTGGGCGAGGCAGCGGGCAAGGAGAACTGGGTGCAGGTGCAGCAGGGCGATACGCTGGCGGGCATTGCCGATACGTACAACCTGACGGTGCAGGACCTGTACCAGGCCAACCCGCAGATAGCCGGCCGCTCGGAGCTGGACGGCGTCGACAGAATCAACGCCATCAAGCCCATGAGCTGGCTTAACGTGCTTTACGACGTCACCGCCACTGCCGAGCAGGTTATCCCCTACGCCACGGTGGAGGAAAAGAGCAACGACATGGCCTTAAATAAGACCAAGGTCAAGCAGCAAGGCCAGGACGGCAAGAGCATCACCACCACGCAGACTACGTTTAAAAACGGCGAACCCGCCGTCAGCCACGTGCTGAGCACCACCGTGGTCCAGCAGATGGTCAATAAGGTGGTGCTGGTGGGAACCCAAAAGGTGGAGACGGCTACCGGCAGTTGGACGCTGCCGCTAAAGGCCGGCACCTATACCCTATCCAGCCGCTTTGGCACGCGCACGCTAAACGGCGTTACGCGCATGCATAAGGGTGTGGACCTGGCGGCGGCCACCGGCACTAAAATATACGCGTCGCGCGCCGGTACCGTCGCCTTCTCGGGCACGGCGTCAGGTTACGGGCTGGTGGTGTACATCAACCACGCCGGCAACGCCCAAACCCGCTACGGCCACTGCTCCAAGCTGCTGGTCAAAGCCGGCGACAAAGTGGAAAAAGGACAGCTCATCGCGCTGGTGGGCAACACCGGCGTCAGCACCGGGCCCCACTGCCACTTCGAGGTGCGTATCAACGGCACGGCGGTGAACCCGCTGACGGCCAAATAAAACAATACGGCGGTACGCGCGCCTGCCGCTTTGCGCTAAGGGGATAAGGGCGAGGAAGCGCCGTTTACGACGCCACGGCTGCGGCTGTGTCGCTTTGGTGACGGATGTGCTGCGCAACTGGATTGCCGATGCGCACGTGCAAGGAGGCTATGGCGAGCCGGTGTACGATACGCTTACGGGCGGTGGACGCGTAACTTAAGCCCGGGCAGATGCCTACGCGCAGCCGGACATATTACCGCCGGGCCATTGGGCTGGCCGGCAGCGGCGAGAATATCGGGCAGATTACCTTTTGCCGCGTGTATGACGCCGCCGGGGGGGGGGGAGTACGCGCTGGGGCAGGCCTTTTGGGGCGGGATGCGCCGCCGGGGCGCTGCGCCTTGCCTTTGGCGAAGTGGGCTCTGACTGCATAGAGGGGTTTCATCGCGCTGCCAACCACGCTTCGGACCGCGTGATGCAAGAAGCCTGCATGCTACCGGTGCTCATCGTCACGCGCTTTGTGCAGATAGGCCGGCAGCCGGCGGGGGGAAGTGTGCGATGCGCTGGCCCGGGAGGAATTTTTGGCGTAGGAGCCGCGTAAAAAATAGGAAGGACTTAGGCCGGAAGAAGACTGCCGGCCATCGGGCACGCGGGTGAAGCGCGCCTATTTTTTATGCTATCGGGTGGGAAGATCGCTTATTCGGCAAAATGGCGAAGGGCCGTGCAAAAAAATGTGGGGGCTTGGGCCGGAAGAAGACTACGGCCATCGGGCACGTGGGTGGAGCGCGCCTATTTTTTATGCTGTCGGGTGGGAAGATCGCCTATTCGGCAAAATGGCGAAGGAGCCGCGTAAAAAATATGAAGGACTTGAGCCGGAAAAAGACTGCCGGCCATCGGGCACGCGGGTGGAGCGTGCCTATTTTTATGCTATTGGGTGGGAAGAACACTTATTCGAAAAAATGGCATAGGGCCGCGTAAAAAGCGCGGAAAATTTAGGCCGGAAGAAGACTGCCGGCCATCGGCACACTAAAATATCGTACCGGCACATAACACCAACCTTTCCAAATCTTCGCGATAGTGGAAATCCAACGGCGAAAGGGAGTTGATGACGACGCCGTCGCTGCCGGCGCGGGCGGTGGCGTGCAGATAGCGACGATTGCCCAAATACAGCGCCATATGGCCCGGGAAATACAGCACATCCCCGGGCTTTACCCGGCTGGCGGGGATGACGCGCAGGCAGTAATCGGGATGCGGCGTGGCGTCGCGGTAGATGACGCGGCCGCACAGCAGATAGGCCATGGAGCAAAGCCCCGAGCAGTCGATGCCCTGGGGCGTTTTGCCGCCCCAGCGGTAGGGCGTGCCCAGATAGCCCAACGCCGCCTTGCACAGCGCTTTGCGCAGCGCCGGCTCGTCCCGTTCTCGCTGCACGCTTTGCCAAGGCTGGCAAGCGCCGCCGCGCACATAGCCGGCAACACAGCCCGGCAGCAGCACCCGCTGCCAGCCGTCAACGGGGGCCTCCACAGCGTGCAGCAGCGCCCCTCGGGGCAGCGTGCACAGCGCGGCGCGGCGGATATCCGGCCGGGGCAGCACGTCAGCCCACGCCGCTCGCACGATAACCGTATCGCCGTACGCGGTATCCCGGCACAGCGTGCCCGGCGGCGCGTAACCCTCGTAGCCGTAAAAGGCGCGCACCAAAAGCCAGCCGTTGGGGCAGCGCCGCAGCGGTTGCACCGGCATGCCCAGCAGCAGCTCGTCGGTATGCGGCGCCT
>JAQVWW010000182.1 GCA_028709505.1 Eubacteriales bacterium | reverse complement strand
GACGCCGACCCGGCGTTCTCGGCCGAGGCGGTGCTGGAGCGCGTGGGCAATATGTACGTGCAGATGCAGGACGCCTGGGAGCAAAAGCGCTGGGAGCCCATCCGTATGCTGATGACCGACGTGCTGTTTCACCAGTTTAACCGGCAGTTGGGCGAGATGATACAAAAGCGCCAGACCAACCACGTGGATAATATCGCCGTGCTGGACAGCCGCATCACCGCCTACACCCAGGATGACACCAACGACGTGCTGCGGGTGCTACTCAAGACGCGCATTGTCGACTACTACACCGACGACGCCACCGGCAACCTCATCCGCGGCAGCAAGACGCGGGAGCTGTTTATGACGTACGAGTGGACGCTGATACGGCGCAAGGGCGTCAAGACCGATGCCAGCTTTGGCCGCACGTACCAGCGCTGCCCGGCCTGCGGCGCGCCGCTGGCTATCAACCAGAGCGGCAAGTGCGAGTTCTGCGGCGTGGTGGTCAGCCACGGCGAGTATGACTGGGTCATCGCGGCTATCCGCGGTATATCGCAGCAGTCGGGGAACAACGCATAAAGGAGTACCTCTGAAGAAATGTAGCAAAGCGGCGCTGGCGCTGGGCGCGGCGCTGATGGCGCCGGCGGCGGCCTGGGCCGACAGCCCGGCGGCCACGCCCATATCGGCCCCGTTACCCGGCGGCAACGCCTACCTGTACGTAGCCGGCGGCTGCCTGGCGCTGGCCATTGTACTGCTGATCTACCGCTCCCGGCGGCGGCTTAAGATGAACACCAAGAAGAAGTAAGGGAGGAACCCGCCATGGTACTGAACAGCCAGGAACTCATCCTGCGCCCTTTTGTCGAGAGCGACGCAGACGACCTCTATGAATACCTTTGCCGGCCCGAAGTGGTGCGCTACGAGCCTTACGGCGTACAGACGCGCCGGCAATGCCACGAATGGGCGGCCCAGCGCGCCCGGCAGGACTGCTTCTGGGCGGTGTGCCAAAAAGACGGCGGCAAGCTCATCGGCAACCTGTATTTTCAGCGCCAGGAGCCCTTCGAATGGAACACGTGGGAGCTGGGATATGTGTTCAACTCGGCCTATTGGGGCCGCGGGTACGCCACGCAGGCGGCGCGCTGCCTGCTGCGGCACGCGTTTGAGCAGCTGGACGCCCATCGCGTCGTTGCCCAATGCAACCCCGAGAACACCGCGTCCTGGCGGCTGCTGGAGCGGCTGGGCATGCGCCGCGAAGGCCATTTTTTGCAGAACGCCTCCTTTGACAGCGACGCCCAGGGCAACCCCATCTGGCTTGACACCTTTCTCTATGCTATTTTAGATACCGAATGGGGGGAGCCAACGCGACACCAGGCGCCTTAGGGCGCGTTGAGAAAGGAAGGCAACATGTGGGGCAAAGCGCGCGCGGCGCTGCTGGGGCGGCAGAATATCGACGACGCCGACGTGCGCCGCCGGTACGGTCGGCTGGCCGGCCTGGTGGGCATAGGTGTCAACCTGCTGCTGTTTGCCGGTAAGTTAGGCGCCGGGCTTGCGTTCCACAGCGTGTCGGTCAGTGCCGACGCCGTCAACAACCTCTCCGATGCCGGCACGTCGCTGCTGGCGCTGGTCAGCCTGCGTATGGCCAGCAAGCCCGCCGATGCCGAACATCCTTTTGGCCACGCGCGGATGGAATACATCGCATCGCTGGTCATGGCGTTTCTCATCCTGCTGCTGGGCGTGGAGCTTATCAAAACGTCGGTGCACAAGATAATCACCCCCGACGCCATCACGTTCAGCGCCGTAACCGTGTGGGTGCTGGCGCTGTCCATATTGGCCAAGGCAGGGTTGTATGCGCTTAACAAAAGGCTGGGCCGGCGCATGGAGTCGGCGCTGCTCAAGGCCACGGCGGCCGACAGCATGGCCGATATGCTCTCTACCACGGCGGTGCTTTTTTCCACCATACTAAGCCCGCTGCTGCGCAAACCGCTGGACGGCTATATGGGCGTGCTGGTGGCGCTGTTTATCCTGTACACCGGCTTTCGTATCCTGATGGAGTCGCAGGATTATCTGCTGGGCCAGGCGCCCGGCGCCGAGCTTACGCGGCTGATCAGCCGCTATGTGCTGGGCTACGACGGTATCATCGGCATACACGACTTGATGGTGCACACCTACGGGCCCGGCCGTTGCTTTGCGTCGGTACACGCCGAGGTACCCGCCACGCGGGACATCATAGACAGCCACGATATCATCGACGACATTGAGCGCGACATCGCCGCCGAGCACGGCATCCATCTGGTCATCCATTTGGACCCGGTGGACACGCAGGACGAGGAGACGGCGCGGCTGCGCAGCGATGTGCAGCAGATGGTGCGGCAGATAGAGCCGTCGCTGTCGATGCACGACTTTCGTATCCGGCGCGGCAAGACGCACAGCAAGCTCATCTTCGACGTGGCGGTGCCCTACGCCTGCGCCATGACCGATGAGCAGATACGCGCGGCCATCGAAAAAGGAATCAAGGCAAAGGACGGCTCTTATTATGCCGTCGTGACGCTGGACCGTACGTACGCGTCGCTATCCCAGCCCAACGCCGACAGGGGGTAGCGATGGACGAGCAAAACTGGGCGGCGCTGTCAGCCATCGCACAGCCGCTGCTTTTCTGGTATGATAGAGGGGCGCGGATTTTGCCCTGGCGCAGCAACCCCACGCCGTACTACGTGTGGGTATCTGAAATCATGCTCCAGCAGACACGGGTGGAAGCGGTAAAACCCTACTTCGACCGGTTTGTGCGGGAGATCCCCGATATCGGCGCGCTGTGTGCCGTGGATGACGCGGCGTTGATGAAGCTGTGGCAGGGTCTGGGTTACTATAACCGTGCCCGTAACCTGAAAAAAGCGGGGCAAATCATCCTGGAGTGTCACGGCGGCAGTTTCCCGCAGGATTACGACGCCATACGCGCGCTGCCGGGTATCGGCGACTATACCGCCGGCGCCATCGCGTCCATCGCCTTTGGCCAAGCGGTCAGCGCCGTAGACGGCAATGTGCTGCGTGTGTTCGCGCGGCTGTTGGGCAGCGGCGTCGATGTGACGCGGCCCGCCGTAAAGCGACAGTTCGCCGCACAGATACAGCGTTTTATCCCGCGCCGGCGGCCGGGGGACTTCAACCAGGCGCTGATGGAGCTGGGCGCGACACTCTGCCTGCCCAACGGCCAGCCCCGGTGCGGCGAATGCCCGCTTATGCGGCTGTGCCGCGCCTACGCGCTGGGCATTGCCGACACGCTGCCGGTAAAACCGCCCAAGAAGCCCCGTCGCCGCGAGGAACTGACGGTGTTCGTGCTACGGGATGGGCAGCGGCGCATAGCGCTGCGGCCTCGGCCGGACACCGGCCTTTTGGCGGGCACGTGGGAGTATCCCAACGTGCCGGGGCGCCTGACCCGCGCCCAGGCGGCGCGGCAACTGCGCCAATGGGGATTGCCTGCGGCACAACTGCGCGCGCTGGCGCCGGCCAAGCACGTGTTCACGCATGTACAGTGGCACATGTGCGGGTATGAGGTCAGCTTTGCCGACGTAATACCAGCGCCCACCGGCTGGATATGGTGCGGCGCCGACGAGATACGAGACAGATATGCCATTGCGTCGGCTTTTCGATCCTTTACCGACACGCTTGACCCCGGGGCGCCATAGCCCGGGGCGGAAGGGAAATGCGTATGAAGAATGATACTTTGATAGGGGCGTTTTTTGCCGTGGGCGGGATGAACCGCCGCCGTGCGCGCGTGTATTTTAACGCCGTTGATATCTCGCCGGGGCAGCCGCGCATCTTGCGCTACCTGGATTCCCACGACGGTTGTATCCAGCGCGACCTGGCCGTCCACTGCCATCTGGAGCCGGCCTCGGTGACCAGTGTGCTGGGCACGATGGAAAACAAAGGCTATATCGTGCGCACGCCGGTGGAGAATGACAAGCGCGCTCAGCGGGTGTGGCTGACCGAGAAGGGCCGCGAAC
>JAQVWW010000181.1 GCA_028709505.1 Eubacteriales bacterium | reverse complement strand
GCGTCGTGCAGTCGGTTCGCCGTCGCTATCCCGACCTGCCCATCATCGCCACCGGCGGGCCCGCTACGGACAGTATCCTGCGCACCATCTAGGCCGGCGCCAACGCCATCACGTATACGCCGCCCACGACGCGGGAGCTTTTTCGCGCGCTGATGGAGCGCTACCGCCGCGACGATACTTAACGCCTACGCCCATAAAGTTTGCTGAATTTGGCGTATTTTATCGTACTTTCTCGATTTATTTTCTTGAACCCATATTTTTTGTTTGTTATACTTATCAATAAATGGGTGGATATTTTCACTCATATTATACGGGAGGGTATTGTCATGACCATGCAATTCGATTCCGCCGACATTGAGAAGAACAAAGTTGTCTCGGCTCTGGCCTATCTGGGTATCCTTTTCTTCCTGCCGCTGGTGGTCTGCCCCGATTCACAATTTGGCAGGTTCCACGCCAACCAGGGCCTGGTGCTGCTGCTGGCCAACGTGGCGCTGACGCTGCTGAACATCATACCCATTCTCGGGCAGATTCTGTACATCGTGGGCAGCATCGTTTGCCTGGTGTTCTTTGTCATGGGCCTGGTCAACACGCTGCAAGGCAAAGCCGTGCCGCTGCCCGTCATCGGAAAAATCACCATCCTGAAATAACCCATCTTTTCTATCGACGCCAAACGACAGCGAGAGGGTGCACCCACCCTCTCGCTTTTATTTGCGCCGACCGCCCGCGTCGCCGCCCGTAGTTTTTCCGTATCACGGTAAAACAGAGGGGGGTTCGGGCGCGGGCTGCCAAAGATTCCTCCAACGGCAAAGCGCCTGCAAGGACTTGCCCATTACGCGCCGGCCCAAAGGCCCTTTGAAGCGCCTGTTCCGTAAAACGCTCTCTGCACCGCAGGCTTTATCAAGCGGAGCTTTTCACAGCCCGCCGCCCTTGCGGGTCAGACTCTTTCCAACGCGCCGCAAATCCATACGCCCTGCCACGCCGGCAGCAGGGCGTGCCCGGCTGTCGAAAAGCCCTCTATCGCCGGGCTGTCTCGTTATAAGCGTGATCCCGTCGCCGCGCGAAAGACGCCACGCCGTTGTCTGAACCGGATAACCCTTGGCTTTTATGGCGCAGAACCGGAGCGCAGCGGTATGCTGTTTTACACGTGGAACCGCAGCACGTTCCACGACGCGGCGGGCAGAAGGGCCGTGAATATGCCGGCGTCCATGGTGCCGCCGGGGCCGTCCTGCGGGGCCACATTGTCCGGCGCGGCGGCGGTGTTGACCGCCGTCAGGTCGGCGTGATGCAGCGTGCTGTGCAGCGTCAGCCGCGCGTCGCCAAAGGCGCGCAGGTCAATGGCCGTCTCCAGCGCGTCGCCGATGCCGCGGTTGACGGCGAACACCGTTACCGTGCGGCTGTGCGCGTCGTACACCGCCGAAGCGTCCAGCGCCGGCACGTCGCCGTACTGCTTGCTGTCGTACTTGGGCGACTCCACCGCGGCGCGCAGCGATGTGCCCCGGCCGTAGCGCGAGGCCTGCAGGTAGGGCCAATAAATGGTCTGGCGCCAGGCCGGCCCGCCGTTTTGCGTCATAATGGGCGCGATAACGTTGACCAGCTGGGCCATGCAGGCCACTTTGACCCTGTCGGCGTTGCGCAGCAGCGCGTTGAGCATCGTGCCCACCACCAGCGCGTCGGCCATGTCGTAACGGTCTTCCAGCATCGGCGGCGCTTCCTGCCATTTTTTTATGGCGCTGTCGGCGTCGTTGCTGTGGAACCACACGTTCCACTCGTCGAAAGAGAGCATAATATCTTTCTTGCCCCGCTTGATGGCGCGGGTATAGTCGCAGATGGACACCACCGATTGGATGAAGGCATCCATGTCCATGGCGCTGGCCAAAAAGCTCTTCATATCGCCGTCGCGGTTGCCGTAATAGGTGTGCAGCGAGATGTAATCCACCTCGTCATAGGTCATATCCAGCACCGTGCTTTCCCAATGGCCAAACGTGGGCATGCCGGTGTTGGAGCTGCCGCAGGCCACCAGCTGGATGGAACTGTCCACCAGCTTCATCAGCTTGGCCGCCTCCAGCGCCGTACGGCCGTATTCCGTCGCCGTCTTGCCGCCCATCTGCCAAGGGCCGTCCATCTCGTTGCCCAGGCACCACAGCTTGATGTCGTGGGGCTTTTGGTAGCCGTGGGCGCGACGCAGGTCGCTTAGCGCCGTGCCGCCGGCAAAGTTGGCGTATTCCACCAGCGCGCGGGCTTCGTCGGGGCCGCGGGTGCCCAAATTTACCGCCATCATGGGGTCGGTACCCGCCTTTTTGCACCAGTCGCAGAATTCATTCAGGCCAATCTCGTTGGTCTCGATGGAGTTCCAGGCCAGCTCCAGCCGCCGGGGGCGCTGTGCGCGGGGCCCTACGCCGTCCTCCCAGTTGTAGCCCGACACAAAGTTGCCGCCGGGGTAGCGCACAACGGGCACGTCGATATCGCGGATAAGCGCCAGCACGTCCTGGCGAAAGCCCGCCTCGTCGGCGGATGGATGGCCGGGCTCGTAGATACCGCCGTATACGGCACGGCCCAGATGCTCGATAAAGGAACCGAAAATGCGCGGGTCGATTTGACCGATGGTAAAGTCCTTGTCCAGCTTGATCTTCGCTTTCATATCCGTCCTTCTTTCTACGTGGTGGCGCACAGTGGCGCCTTTGGTATATTATAGCAGCAAACAGCTCTCGCCGCTAGCCGGGAAAGTTAGCCGCCGGCACTTTCGCGCACAATGCCTGGCCCTGCGGCGCGTGTGGTATACTGATTTTAATAGCCGTAGGCCGGGGGCCGCCCATCACCCTATGTTCACGCCGCCGGCGCGGTGGGCAACCGCGCGTTGTGCCGGAATTGCCGGCTTTTGCGTGGTGGTGGCAGTAAGGGGCTGCCCCGCGGGCCGAAACAACCTGGCCGATACGGCAAACGGCTGTGCGATGCGCCGAGGTTACCGGCTTTTGCGCG
Organism: Eubacteriales bacterium; assembly: GCA_028709505.1. Lineage (GTDB taxonomy): Bacteria > Bacillota > Clostridia > Christensenellales > UMGS416 > STF2-111. The sequence continues at coordinate 1,010 of JAQVWW010000181.1, read as the reverse complement.
GCAGCGGATGGCTGCTTGTCAGCCGATGCCCCGCCGCCGCGGGAAGTATTGATGCGCCTTGCAGAAACACAGGGCAGACGCATACGCGCCGTCGCGCATCCCGCCGGTCAACGGCGATCGGCCCAAGCCTACCGCGTTACCGGCTTAGAAAACCCGTGTGTCACCGCTTATCGCGGGGCACGCCGCCCAACGGGCGCACGGCCGGCAGGGCAAACAAAGCGGGCGTCCGCAGCAGTTGCGGCGGGCGCCGGGCAGGAGGTTTTATGGAGAATAAGTTTCTGATTGTGCTGGCCCGGTTCGACGCCGACACGCAGGCCACCTTCTATCGGCTGGATGCGGCGCTGGGCGCCTGCGGCCAGGCCGAGGACATCGCGCCGCATATCACATTGGGTGCCTACGTGGGCGTGTCCGAAGACGATCTGGTGCAGTGGACACAGGCCTTTGCCGCCGCCCGGCCACCGCTGCCCATCTATTTTAGCCATGTGGGGCTGTTCGGCTCGTCGGTGTGCTTTTTGGCCCCGCGCGTGGATCGCCCGCTGCTGGATTTCCACGCCGCCTTTCACGCCCGCTACGACGAGAATTGCGGCGAAGTAGGCAAACCCTTTTCGCTGCACGCAGGCGTGTGGGTGCCCCACGCCACGCTGGCCATGGCGCCGGAGCTGCCGCTGTGCGACGTGGTGCCCATCGTCACCGAAGCGTTTGAGCCTTTCGCCGGGTACATCACGGCGCTGGACGTCTGCGAATCCTACCCGATGCGGCGGCTGACGCAGATCCCGCTGCAGCCGGCGCAGCGCTAGGCAAGCCGGCGGTTTGGCGCAAAAACGCCGTTGTTTTACAGAGCGGTCTTTTCGCGCAGCATAGGCCTGCGCCCGGGCTATTCCGGCCGCCTCGGTCGCAAAAAAATGGGCTATGCGGCATTTTCCTCAGCCATCGGTCGTCCCCCCAGGTTGCGAAGGCCCGTCTCCTTTGGGCCAGAGTATGAATTTCCCCCGTTTTTTATATAGAAGTTC
>JAQVWW010000180.1 GCA_028709505.1 Eubacteriales bacterium | reverse complement strand
ACTGGGCGCCGACGCCTATTTTGTAAAACCTTTTGATTTTGATGTGCTGGTGGGGCGGCTGCTGGCAATGATGGGTGACGCCGCGTCGCCCGCCGCCCATGCGTCCCAGCGGCTGTGGGAAGCCCGGGCAGCGCAGGCGCTGCACGAGATGGCGGTGCCGCCGCACATCAAAGGCTACCGCTATCTGCTAAGCGCCATTGTTATGGTGTTAAACGCCGGCGGCGTTGTCCGCGACATGACCGGCATCATCTATCCGGCCATCGCCGAAAAATACGCTGCGACGCCGGCCCGCGTGGAGCGCATGATGCGCCACGCCGTGGAATGCGCGTGGAACCGCAGCAGCGCCCGGCGCATCGAGCAGGTATTTGGCTATACGGTGGATATGGAAAAGAGCAAGCCTTCCAACAGCGAATTTATCGCCATGCTGGCCGATCGCATTTTACTGGGGCGGCCGGCGGCGAAACAATAGGATAGGAGAATCGGTTATGGCCCGTACCAAAGTGAAATTTATCGTCTATACGGCGCTGATGACGGCGCTGGCCGTCGTGGCGCAAAACCTGCGCATGCTGCCCTTTTTGGCGCCCAGCCAGCCCTATTCGTCGCTGGTTATCGGTTCGCTGGTCAACGCCTGTCTGATCGTATCGGCCTGCGTGGTGGGGTGGCAGGGCGGCCTGGTGGTGGCGGTGGTGACGCCGGCGGTGGCGCTGCTGCAGGGGCAGCTGCCGTTTGCGCTGCTGTTGCCGCTGGTGGCCATCGGCAACTTTCTGTACGTGGCGCTGTTCTATTTTTTCGCAAAAAATTTGCGCTTTGCCTGGGGCAGATGGGTGGGCGGCGCGTTCGCCGCGGTAATGAAGTTTTTGTTCCTGTTTGTCACGGTGGCAAAGCTCTTTGTCATGTTCGGCCTGCCCGAAGGTTCTCCGGCGGCCAAGGCGCTGTCGGTCAACTTTTCTTATGCGCAGCTGATTACGGCGCTCATCGGCCTGGCGCTGGGCTGCACCGTGGCGCGGCTGCTCAAAAAGGCCAACCCGCGCATGGATATTTTGTAAAGAATAAAATATTACGCCAAAACATCTTGTCTTATTTGGCTTTGTTATGGCATAATAAAGGATAGTAGAAACAGCGTGTTGCACCGCCATCATGGCGGCGGGGGAGCAGAGTTTATGGTTGACAGATATCTCCCATGGCATTATAATAGCAACATGCGCGTTTGGGAAAGCCCGAACGCACCTTCGAAAGAAGGGGGGTAAGTTGAAGTGTCTGAGATCCGCATAGGAGAAAACGAATCGCTTGAAAACGCGTTAAAACGGTTCAAGCGTAAGTGCGCCCGTGCCGGCGTGTTGGCCGAGGTTCGCAAGCGGGAACACTATGAAAAACCCAGCGTGCGCCGTAAGAAGAAGGCGCAGGCGGCCAGAAGAAAGAACAAGAAGTTCTAATTGGTATGCGCGATGAAAAGCCCGGTTTTGCCGGGCTTTTTTCAATTTGTTGACCTCCTCCCGGGCCTGCCTTTTGCGTGAAAAGACGCTTTTCCGCTGGTGCGGCAGGCGCAAGAAGCCGGACGGCCTGGCGCTGTTCCCCCGCTGGATACCCTTTGGTTCCGTGATGCGTTGCAGGGTTGAACAGCTTGCCGCAAAAGGCCCGGAAAAGCCGGGCTTTTTCCTGCGCATCGCCGCGCCCCGGGCATGCCCGCCCCAAAGGGTCGCCGTGACGACGTCCGCCAGCTTTTCAAAGCCCACCGCAAGGGCCAGCCGTTGGGACGCGGTGTTTTCGGCGTCGGTTGACCACTGGGGGCACCGCCCGCTTTTTAAGATGCTCTGCGCGCTGGCCAGACAGGCGCTTTTCGCATAGCCCTTGCCCCGGTAAGCGGGGCGCGTATGGATGCCGATCTCCTGCACGAGCCCGGCCGGATAGGGCATGTCCGGCGCGTCGGTGCAGCTGACCGGCATGCCGCCGGCGAAGACGCCGTGGCAGAACCCTTTGGCCGTCATGGTGGGAAAAACCCCTTCCAGCCAATCCGTGTCCCGGCAGTCGGGGGGGCAGGCCAAAAAGAAGGCGCAATACCGGGGGTAATCCCAGGCGAGCAGAACCCGGGCGGCGGGCGAAAAGGCGGGCAGGCGGCAAAAGACATACTTGACGCTGCGGGACGGGGTAACGCCGCATTGCCCGGCAACCGCCTGCGTCAGCCGCTCCGGGGAAACGGGGAAGGGCGGCGTTTTTGCAGGGCGGCGCAATGCTTTTTCATATTGCCGCCGTAGCCCAGGACACCCCTTTTTGGCTGGTAAAAAAGATACAGGCCCATGGGCGGCGCATAGCCTGGGGGTATGGCGTTGCGCACGGGCGAGTACACAAAGCAAAGGCCGGGCGGCAGCTCCCACGGCGCGCTCACCCCTGCAAGGCATTGGGCATAATCGGCATAGGGAATGCTTTGCCAGCCCATAAAAGCCTCGCAAGGGCATTTTTTGGGTAAACAAACCCTGTAGGTCGAACCCATACACATTTTTATGATAGCGCGGTGCCGGCGCCGTCGCAACGGAGGGCGGCGCCCTTCTTTTTTCCCCCGCCTACTCATACATTTATATCATCCTACCCCACGTATCGGAGGAGTGTTCCATGGGCTTTGGCGAGCGCATTACCGAGATGTTAGAGATACCCGGCGAGACGATGTTCAAGCTGCCTTCGCTGCAGTGGACCGGGCGTGACCGTTTATATGTGCAGAACCATCGGGGCATACTGGATTATACACCCCAATGGTTGGTTATCGACACGGTGGAGGGCAGCTATAAAGTGAGCGGGCAGGATTTGCGGCTGGAAATGCTGTCCAAAGAAGCGCTGCTGCTGCGGGGTGCTATCGTCTCCATTACGCTGCAAAGTAAGGTGGCACCGTGACCAAGCGTATCTGGCAATTTCTGCAAGGGTATGCTAAAATACAGATAGACGGTACCCGGCTGGTCAGCTGGCTTTGCGCGCTGTCGGCCCAGGGTATTACGCTGCGCAGTATGCGGCGGCTTTCGCATACGTCTGTCCAGGCTCTGGTCAGCCGTAAGGATTGCACGACGCTATTGAAAATGGCCGAAAAGGCGGCGCTGCGCGTACAAATTTTGGCCGAATACGGTTTGCCGAAGCTGACCCGCCCGCTGCTGCGCCGCGGTGTGCTGGCCGCCGGATTGCCGGTGCTGGCGGCGCTGCTGTACGCGGTGAATCTGTTTGTGCTGCAGGTGGAAGTGACCGGCTGTGACGACGAGGCCCTCTGCCAGCAAATTTTAATGACCGCCCGGCAGTGCGGTGTCTATCCCGGCGCGGCCAAGGGCGACTTTGACCGGCTGGACGTGCAAAAACAACTAAGCCGGCAGGTGGAAGGGCTGTCCTTTGTCAGCATAGCCGTGCGTGGTGTCAAGGCCACCATCGACGTGCAGCAGGAGGTGCCCGCTCCGCCGCTTTTGGATAAAGATCACGCCTACGAGCTGGTGGCCGACCGCGACGCCGTGGTTTATCAGGTGGTGGCTGTCGCCGGCGAGGCGCTGGTGGCTCCCGGCGATTTGGTCCGCGCCGGGCAGGTGCTGGTCAGCCATATTCTGCCCATGAGCGACGGCTCGGTCAAGGCCGTGCACGCCCAGGGCCGGGTGCTGGCCCGCGTGTGGTACGAAGCCCGGGCCTGGCAGCCGCTGCTGGCCGTGGATTTGCAGCGCAGCGGACGTACGGCCACCCGCCGCTATTTGCAGTGGGGCGGCGTCCGCCTGCAGGTGGACGGCCATGCCGACAGCTACGAATGGTACGAGACGCAGACCAGCAGCCGGTATTTGCTGGGCAGCGCCGGGCCGCAGCTCATCACACAGACCGATTGGGAGCTGGTGCGCCAGGACGCCCAGTTTCCCGAAGAGATTATGAAAGCCAAAGCGCTGGCCGAGGCGCAGCAGAAGGCCCATGCGCTGCTGCCCGCCCAGGCGCAGCTGGTCGACAGCATCATCCGCTGCCATGTGGATGAGCAGGGTCGCCTGTGGGCCGAGGTCAGCTTGGAAGTACT
>JAQVWW010000179.1 GCA_028709505.1 Eubacteriales bacterium | reverse complement strand
CCGGTAAGCTCCGGCACGGGCTGCGCAATCATCCTGTCCACACTGCCCGAAGGCACGTCGGTCAATTCCGGGTGGGCTGTCAAAAGCGGGGAAACCTGCGGGCAGGCGCTGAAGCGGCTGCTTAGCGCTTGTACCAGTTTAGGTTCGCTTTCGCAGGCGACGATCTTTTCATACGGATATTCCAGCCCCGCCGAAACCACGCTGCCGTAGGCGGCGTAAGCGTTGAGCATGACCTGGCCGGGCAGAGGGCCGGTCAGCCGGCACAAAAACGACGCGATATCGGCGCGCAGCTCGCCGGAAACCAGGTTTTTCGAGCGTTTATGGCTGGTTAGGCGCATAAGAAGAAAGCCGCAGCCCTCGGGCCGGTAAATAAACCAGAATTCCACGTCGGGCTTGGCACGGTCCACCTGTAGGCCAGAAAATATGCCCAGCAGCGTTTCCGCCCGCTCCAGCGACTTTTCGCCCACGTGGGCCACGGCGCCGTCCAGCATAAACAGCACGCGAAACGTAGCGGCGTCGGCGGGCAGATGGGCCACCAGCGTCTCGGCGTCCAAGCCCCGGGTATCGGCGATGCGTACCATCTCTTGCAGCGGCGCCTTGGTGGCCTTGCTAAACGTCATCAGCGATAAAAACGTGTTGTTCAGCCACGACGGAATGTGCTTGGGCAGCGCTTTGCGCCGGTAATGCACGGCGCCGGGCAGCATCCGCTCGATGCTGCTGCCGGGCATATCCTGTGGGATAAACCGCTGCACAGCTTCTTCCATGCCGGCGGCAAAAGTCGAATAAAATAATGGCATACTATCAGCTCCAAAAACAGTAGTGGGGGGTTATAGCAGCAGTCGCAACGCGTCGGTTATGTGGGCGACGCCCACGGCGTCCAGGCCGTCGGGTACGCGCAAGTCGCGCAGATTGCGCTGGGGCAGCAAAACGGTATGAAAGCCGGCCTTGTGGCATTCCTGCAGGCGGGATTCCATACGGTTGATCGGCCGAATCTCGCCGGAGAGGCCGATTTCGCCGACGAAGGCCGTGGTCTGGGGCAGGCGCTGGTTGCGCAGGCCCGAAGCCATTGCCATGACGGTAGCCAAATCGGCGGCCGGCTCGGTCAGCCGCAGGCCGCCGGCTACGTTCAAATAGATATCCTGATCGCCCAGGCGCAGGCCGGCGCGCTTTTCCAGCACCGCCGCCAGCAGCACCATGCGGTTGTAGTCGATGCCGGTGGACATGCGCCGCGGCGTGCCAAAGCTGGTGCTGCAAATCAGCGACTGGATCTCGACCAGCACCGGGCGGCTGCCCTCCATGCTGGCGGTCACCGCCGAACCGGCGGCGTCGGCTCGATCGTGCAGCATCATCTGCGAAGGGTTGGAGATTTCGGCCATGCCCGTCTCGCGCATCTCGAAGATGCCGATTTCATTGGTGGAGCCGTAACGGTTCTTGACCGCCCGCAAAATACGATAGGCGTGCTGCTCGTCGCCTTCGAAGTAGAGCACCGTATCCACCATATGCTCCAGCACGCGGGGCCCGGCCAGTGCGCCGGACTTGGTGACGTGGCCCACCAGGAACACCGGGCAGCCTTCTTCTTTGGCCAGCCGCATCAGCGCCGCCGCCGATTCACGCACCTGGGTTACGCTGCCCGGCGACGAAGCGACGTCCTGACGGTACATCGTCTGCACCGAGTCCACAATGATAAATTCCGGACGGGTGGCCTGGGCCTGGTGCAAAATGCGTTCGACGCAGGTTTCGGCCAGCAGATAAAGCTCCGACGCGTCGGCGCCCAGTCGGGCCGCCCGCAGCGCCACCTGGCGCGTCGACTCTTCGCCGGTGACGTACAGCACATGCCGGCCGGCTTGAGCCAGATGGTTGGCCATCTGCAACAGCAATGTGGACTTGCCAATGCCCGGGTCGCCGCCGATGAGGATGAGCGAACCGGGCACGATACCGCCGCCCAGCACACGGTTAAGCTCGCCTATGCCGGTACTGGAGCGGTCAAAGTCCTCCATCGCCACCTGGTTGAGCGGCACCGGCACAGCGCCGGGCGTAACCGGCGTCGCGGCCTTTTTCATGTGGGCCGGCGCGGCTTGCACCGCCTGCTCCTGGAGCGTGTTCCACTGGCCGCAGTCGGGGCATTTGCCCAGCCACTTGCGCGCTTCATAGCCGCATTGGCTGCATTGATAGACGGTTACGGTTTTGGCGCTCATGACAGCGGCCATTGGGGGTGGATATCCTGCTCGTCCAGCACTTTGTAGCGCAGCATATCCTTTTCGGAGTTGGCCGAAAGGTTGTACCACACGACGGTGCGGTTTTGGGCCAGCGGCAGCATACCCTTTTCGCCTTCGTAAGTCAACCGGCAGATTTCGCCGGTATCGATGACATAGCACCACACGCCCTGATCCTTGCCGTAGACGACAATGCCGTCGCCCATGCTATAGGCGGTGACGCCGGCGGCGATAAGCCGGGGCTCCTCGTTGGCCCGGGCGATGTACAGGTTCGAGTTGGGCGACTTGTTGCTGTCTATCCACACGAAGTATTCGCCGTTGTACAGCGGCTCATGCACGTAGGTGCCGGGGCTGAAGGACTGCGTATTGAGTTGATCGCCGGTGAACGTGTCCTCGCCCAGATTGACCCAGTAGACAGAGCTTTTGTCGCCGTTGGCGGTCTTATCCTCTTGGGTCTGGTTCGTGTCCGGCCCGGACCAGACGATGGTATCCTCGTAGATGCAGGGCGCCGACACGCCGTAGGTGGATACCTCGTTTATCTGGAACAGCGATAGGTTCTCCTGGCTGACCAGGTCGAACATGTAGAGCTGGTCCAGGTTGTTTTCCACCTGCTCCATCCAGATGAGGATGCTGCCGTACAGGCGCAGCTTGGGTTTGCCGTTTTCGCAGTTTTTTACCATGCTGACGGCGCCGTTGGCGCGGTTCATCGTATAAATTTTATTGTTTTTGCCGTGATCGGTCTCCAGCCATACAATCCAGTCGTGGCTGATGAGCGTCTCGTAATATTCGCCCTGGTAGATGGTGCTTTCGCTGAGCTTGTTCTCCTCGCCGGTATCCAGGTTATAGTAATACAGCTTGTTGAGCACCGGGCCTGAAAGCGAGCCGGTACCTGCCGAGAAGATAATCTCGGTATCGAAGATGGCCGGCTGGTTGATCTGCTTTTCGGCGAAGTGGAAGTCTTGCGCGCCAAAGCCGATAAACCGCGCCGTCGACTGGGGCGGCTCCGAGGAAGGGGCGCTCAGCCGCGTGGCGCGATCGGAACTTACCACCGGCGGCGTGTCGCCGGGCAGCGCGGGGTTCTCGGGCGTGGGGACGGTAGGCGAAGCCAGCTTGACGATGGCGAAGATCAGAACGCCTACCAGCAGCGCCGCAGCGCCGCCTACCCAGATAAGCGGATGAACGGCCAGCGCCTTTGCCGGCAGACGCAGCCCCGGCCGGCGTTGGCTAAAGCCCTTTTGCGGGCGCAGCCCCAGCGAGACCGGCTGGGAATAGCGCCGTTTTTTTCTAAAAGGAAACATATTAGGCAAATACTCCTGAAATACATAAAATTACGCCTTTTGCGTAACAATCCTGCTTGTCTTGGCGAAAATACCTAAAAAAGCAGGATTGCGGATCGATGCATGTTTATTATATCACAATTCACGCCGATGCAAAACCGGGGTGGTAAGCGGTATGAAAGATATTTGTATCGGGAATGTTAATAATTGAAAGAGGGTGAAGCCATTGGGAATCCGAACAGACCTGGCCATGGAGGTGCGGGATATCAACCGCAGCGCCGAACTAAACGGCGTCATCAGCCAGACCAACACCGACGATCAGGACATTACCATCACGCGGGTTAAGGTGGTAAACGAAATTGGTGCCCGACAGCTTTCCAAGCCCATCGGCAACTATATTACCATCGAAGCGCCGGCGCTGCGCCAGCGGGACGCGGCGCTGGAGGAACGGGTCAGCCACTGCCTGGCGGTGGAAGGCGCGGCGCTGCTGCCGCCCATCGGCCGTGACGTGACGATACTGGTCATCGAGA
>JAQVWW010000178.1 GCA_028709505.1 Eubacteriales bacterium | reverse complement strand
TTCAAGCGCCGGCGCTACCCCGCCAGCCCCAGCAACCGCGCCGCCGCCGCCAGCGCCATGCAGCACAACATGCCCAACGCCGTGGGCAGCGCCACGGCGACGCCGGTCCATTTCCAGCTTTTTGTCTCCTTATAGATGGTCCAGCACGTGGTGCCGCAAGGGTAGTGCATCAGCGAAAACAGCATCGTGCACGCCGCCGTCAGCCATGTCCAGCCGTTGCTTATCAGCAGCGCTTTGAGCTGGGCCAGGCTCTCGTAATCCACCATGCTGCCGCCGGCCATGTAAGCCATTATCATGACGGGAATGACAATTTCGTTGGCGGGAAAGCCCAGTATAAACGCCATCAGGATGACGCCGTCCAGCCCCATCAGGCGCGCGAACGGGTCCAAAAAACCGGTGCAGTGAGCCAATAGCGTCATGCCCCCGGCCTGCACGTTGGACAGTACCCAGATGAGCAGGCCCGCCGGCGCCGCCACCGCCGCCGCCCTGCCCAGCACGAACAGCGTCCTGTCGAAGATGGAGCGGACGATAACCTTGCCGATCTGCGGCTTGCGATAGGGCGGCAGCTCCAGCGCGAACGAGCTGGGCAGCCCCTTTAGAATGGTTTTGGATAACAACCGCGCACACAGCAGCGTCACGGCCACGCCCAGGCAGATAACGCCCAGCAAAAACAGCGTTGAGATCACCGATTGCGCGGCAAAGGCGGCGCCGCCGGCAAAGAACATGGCGATGATGGCCACCAGCGTCGGGAAGCGGCCGTTACAGGGTACAAAGTTGTTGGTCAATATGGCGATGAGCCGCTCGCGCGGCGAGTCGATGATGCGGCAGCCGATGACGCCGCAGGCGTTGCAGCCAAAGCCCATGCACGTGGTCAACGCCTGCTTGCCGTGGGCGCAGGCCCGCTGGAACAGGTGATCCAGGTTAAAGGCGATGCGGGGCAGATAGCCGGCGTCCTCCAGCAATGTAAAGAGCGGAAAAAAGATGGCCATCGGCGGCAGCATTACCGAAACCACCCAGGCCAGCGTGCGGTACACGCCCTGTATCAGCAGCCCCTGCGCCCAAACTGCCATACCCCAGCGCCCGGTAAAGGCCATCAGGTGATCCTCGATGCCAAAGAGCAAATCCCCCAGCAGCCGGGACGGGTAATTGGCCCCCTGCAGCGTCAGCCAGAAGATGCCGGCCATCAGCAGCAGCATTGCCGGGATGCCGGTGGCTTTGGACGTCAGCAGCTTATCCAGCCGGCGGTCGACGCGCTGGTAACGGGTTTCGCCCAGCGTGACGCAATCGATATAGATGTCCTGAGCCTGTTGTACCAGGCGCGACACGATGCGGTCGCGCAGCGCGTCGGCCGATATGCCGGTGCCCTTCATGTCGGCGTGCACGTCGTCCAGCGCCCGGCGCACCTCTTCCGTTGTCAAAAGATCAAACCCCAGCCGCTCGTCCAGCAGCTTTTTGACCCGCGGGTTATCGTCCAGCAGCTGCAGCGCCACCCATCGCGGCGATACGGTATCGGGCAGCGCCGGCTGCACCGCCTGCTCCAGCATGCCCAAGTACGCTGCTATCTGCGCGTCATAGGTCACGCGATGCCCGGCAGGCGTTTCCTCACCCTGCGCCACCATCCTTATCTGCTCGCTTAGCTGCGCAAGCCCTCTGCCGGCGCGGGCGGCGGTGCCCACCACCGGCACGCCCAGCCTTTGGGCCAGCTTAGCCAGGTTGACGCGTATCTTCTTATGCTCGGCCTCGTCCAACAGGTTGACGCATACGATCACGCGGGGCGTGATTTCCAATATCTGCAGCACCAGGTTTAAATTGCGCTCCAGCGCCGTGGCGTCGGCCACTACCACCGTGGCGTCGGGGCGGCCAAAACACAAAAAATCCCGGGCCACCACCTCCTCTTCGGAGTTTGCCATCAGCGAATAGATGCCGGGCAGGTCCACCAGATGATATTCCCGCCCCTTCCACTCGTAGCTGCCCCGGGCGGTGGCTACCGTCTTGCCCGGCCAGTTGCCGGTGTGCTGCTTGAGGCCCGTCAGCGCGTTGAACACTGTGCTCTTGCCCACGTTGGGGTTGCCGGCCAGCGCCACCGTGGTTGCCCAGGGCGCCGCGGTATCGCCGCTTTTATGTAGGGCCGCGCCCATCGACCGATAGGTTAATCTCATATTCTTTCCTCCCTGTTATTGGAAAAGAGGGCGGCGCCCCCGGATTATCCAAAAAAATTTTATGGTTAAAGTTTCGTACTGTTTCATCCTTTTGCGCTGCCCGGCGCCTGTGCCAAAGCGGTGGCAGACCGCCAGCCTGTGTGCCCTTTGGCCGCCGCACAAGCGGATTGCCTGTTGACAAGGGAAGGGGGGCGGCGCCCCCCTATTTATTGTATCGATACTTCGATAGCTCCGGCGTCGCGCGAACGCAGCGCGATAACCGTGCCCCGTATCAAGTAGGCCGTAGGATCGCCGGCGGGGCTGCTGTGCAGCGCCTCCACGGCCGTTCCCTGCACCAGGCCCAAGTCCAGCATGCGGCGGCGTTGCTGGCCGGCCGCGTGTAAGGCGCATACCTCGCCGGTTTTCCCTACCGGCAGTTGGTCCAATGGTATGGTCGTACTGTTCATCGTATTGTCCTCGTCCATGCAAAAACTGCAGGATAGACCCCTGCAATTTAAATATATGCGTGGGTTATATGCAAAGTGCCGCTTTTACGCCGGTATCTTGTGCTATACTGAATGGCAAAGGAGGGTATCCGATGATCATTCTACGAGATAAGATCTCGGCACCGGCGGGACGCCGGCGACCCCGGTACCGAGCATCTTGCGTGGCCGGCTCCTTTTAACCGGCTGGGGCAAGGCCCCACAATAGGAGCATGATATGGACGCTGCATACAAGCAACAATGGCTGCGCGACGAAGCGCAGGCCTTTTCGGGTTGGGATTTTTCGTATTTGGACGGCCGCTGGCACGAAGATGGACTACCCTGGGACTATGCCGCGCTGGCGCAGGCCTATCGGCGGGATGACATGACACTTTTGGACATGGAGACCGGTGGCGGCGAATGTTTACTTTCCCTTGGGCATCCGGCTGCGCGCACGGTGGTGACCGAAGGCTGGCCGCCCAACGTGGCGCTGTGCCGGCAAAAGCTTGCGCCGCTGGGCATCCGCGTGGAAGAGGTGCCCGATCCGGCCACAGACCCGCTGCCCTTTGCCGACAGCACCTTCGATCTGGTGCTCAACCGCCATGGCAGCTACGACGCCGCCGAGATTCACCGCGTGCTCAAGAGCGGCGGAATATTTTTAACCCAGCAGGTGGGCGGCGAGAACGACCGGTCGCTATCCGAGCGGCTCCTTGCAGACCTTCAGCCGCCCTACTCGGACTTTTGCCTGAAGGGCGAGGTCCGGCGCTTTTGCGCCGCCGGCTTTGACATCCTCGATCGGCGTGAGACCCGGGGCACCATAACCTTCTTTGACGTGGGCGCGGTGGTCTACTTTGCCAAGGTCATCCCCTGGGAGTTCCCGGGCTTTTCGGTGGAGGGCTGTTACCCGGCGCTGTGCCGGCTGCAGCAGGAATGGGAGCAAAACGGCGTTATTACCACGCAGACCCATCGGTTTTTGCTGGCTGCCCGCAAAAAATAGCGGTTTTGCCCGCTCGCGTTGCCGGGAAAAACGCTTTGGGCCGCGGCATTGCCATCGCGGCAAACCCGCTTGCCCGGCGCCGGCGGGTACGGTACAATATTTATGAAAAGGCGGCGGCACGCCGCCTGCGAAGGAGGATATGCATGTTTGACGGTTTGGGTATGAACATGGGGAATTTAAGCCGCCTGTCCAACGCGAAAACCCGTTCCATCAGCCCCGAGAACCCCACCGGCGCGCCGGGTAAGGCGGCAGCTGCCCGCTGGAACAGGGCAGCGCCTATAAAGCCGCCCGGGATTTGGGCACCGGCTGGAAGGTAAACCCCTATCGCGTCATGCAGCCCGGCGAGGTGGCCGAAATCGCCAATATCCAAGGCCCCGGCGCCATCCAGCACATCTGGCTTACG
>JAQVWW010000177.1 GCA_028709505.1 Eubacteriales bacterium | reverse complement strand
TTTTGCCACCATAGCCAGCCAGGTGACCGCCGCGCCCAGCGGCAGCGAGCCGGTGTCGCCCATAAACAGGCGCGCCGGATACGTATTGAACCGGATAAAGCCCAGGCAGGCGCCGGTCAGCGCCGCCGCCATGACCAGCGCGTTGTCTGCGCCGGGTACGCCCTGCATGCCGGCAAACACCAGCGCAAACGCCGCAAAGCACGCCAGCCCCACGCCCGAAGCCAGCCCGTCCAAACCGTCGGTTAGGTTGGAGCTGTTGATCATACCCACCAGTACAAACGTCATCACGGGCATGTACCAGATGCCCATGTCCCACTGGGCGGTGGTAAAGGGGATTTTGACCGACGAGCCGATATGCTGGTAGGCATAAACGGCCGCCGCCGCCGAAAAGATAATTTGCAGTACCAGCTTCTGGCGGACGCTCAGGCCTTCGTTGCGCTTTTTGACGATGGCGATGAAGTCGTCGAGAAAGCCAATGAGCGAAACCAGCAAAATAAAGCACACGCCCACCAGCGTGTGCGCGTCCCAGTGCGGCGCAAACGCGGCCACCGTGATAACAAAGGCCGCCATAATCATGATGCCTCCCATGGTGGGGGTGCCTGTTTTGCTGATATGCCACTGGGGCCCCTCCTGGCGGATGGTCTGCCCGAACTTCAGCTTTTGCAGCATACGAATCAAAATTGGCCCAAATGCCAGGCACAGCAAGAAGGCCACCAGCACCGGCCAAATCAGCTTTTGCATAAATTCTCCACCTTATTCCAAATCCTTTATCAAACCTGCGCCTTCATCAAGCGGGTTTCTTCAAGGATTTTCTCCCGGTCGTCAAAATGTTTTTTGACACCCATCACATCCTGATACGTCTCGTGCCCTTTGCCGGCCACCAGCACAATATCGCCGCTTTGCGCCTTGTGCAGCGCATACTTGATGGCCTCTGCGCGATCGGCGATGCGCGCATAGGGCGTATCAAAGCCTTCGACGCCGGCCTCAATCATATCGATGATGCTCTCGGGCTGCTCGGTGCGCGGGTTGTCCGACGTGATGACAAAATAGTCGGACAGCTGCGCGGCAATGCGCCCCATAACCGAGCGCTTGGTGCGGTCCCGATCGCCGCCGCAGCCAAATACGACGATGACACGGTGGCCGTCAGCCAACGGCCGCGCCGCGCGCAGGCAGTTCTCCAGCGAGTCCGGCGAGTGGGCATAATCGACGATGGTGGTAAAGTCCAGCCCCGTGTCCACCCGCTCCATACGGCCGTTCATGCTGGTCACCTTAGCCAGCCCCCGGGCAATGACGCCGGGCGATACGCCCAGACGCAGCGCAGCGCCGGCGGCGGACAGCGCGTTATACACGTTAAAGCGCGCCGTTAGCCCCAGTGTCACCGGAGTTACCGTATCCTGATACACCATATGAAACGATATGCCGCCGGGTGCCACCTGCACATTGGTGGCTTTCAGTTCGCAATCCTGCGCGATGCCGTAGGTTAGCGCCGGCCCGCCAAAGCCGTTCATCATGATGCGCCCGGTGGCGTCGTCGGCGTTGATGACGGCTGAACGCGCCATGCCGTCGGTAAAGAGCAGCTTTTTGGCGGCGCGGTAGTTTTCCATCGTTTTAAAGTCGTCCAGATGATCCTGCGTGAAGTTCGTAAACACAGCCACATCAAACACGACGCCGCTCATCTTGCGCAGCGCCAGCGCGTGGGCCGATACCTCCATCACCACGCGCGTGCAGCCGGCTTGGGCCATCCTGGCCAGCGCGCCGTGGAACTCCATCGGGTCAGGCGTCGTCAGCGATTGGGGCAGCTCCTCGTCGCCGATGATGGTGGCGATGGTGCCCATCAGCCCCACCTTATGGCCGGCCTCCTCCAATATCTTTTTAAGCAGATACGTGGCGGTGGTCTTGCCGTTGGTACCGGTGATGCCCACAATGCTCATGCGCTCGGCCACGTTGCCGTACCAGGCGGCGGCCATGCGGGCCAGGCCGTCGCGGCAGTCGCGAAACAGCACCTGCGGCACGTCAATGTCGGGGATAAGCCGTTCCACCGCCAGCGCCGCCGCGCCGTTTTCCACAGCGTTGAGCGCAAAAGCATGGCCATCCACTTTGGTGCCCGAAATGCACACATACAGATCGCCGGGCACCACCTTGCGTGAATCGATGCTGATGTTGCCAATCTCGGCCATGGCGTCGCCATCGATGCATTGATAGCCGCTGTTCAGGATCAACTTCTGTAGTTTCATATCGCTGCCTCTTTTCCTGCGTTCCTGACGGGAGGGTTGTTTTGTTACGGTTCGCCGGCATTGCCGCCCTGGGTTGCCGACGGTTTAAACACCAATTCTATCACATCACCTTTGGTGACGACAGTGCGCGCGGCGGGCTTTTGCTCGGCAACCACGCTTCCGGTGCCGGAAATTTTTATCTTCAATCCCAATCCTTGTAAGATATTGTTGGCCTCCACGGCGCTCTTGCCGATGAGATCGGGCACCGTCACCTCGTTGTCGGCGCCGGCGTCGTCCTCCTCGTCCAGATACAGCAGCACCGTCGAGCCTTTCACGGCAGTGGCGTTGGCGGCGGGGATTTGCGACACCACTTTGCCGCCGTAGCCTTCCACCAGGTACGCAAAGCCTTCGGCCTGCAGCGCAAAGATGGCCTGATCCAGCTCCTTGCCGGTGACGTCGGGCACATCGGTGTCGCCTTGGGGCGATGTCGATTCGGCGCGGTCGGGCTTGATGCCCAAATATTTGAGCGTGTTTTCCATTATCTGGCTGACATAGGGCGCCGCCACGATGCTGCCGTAGTCCACCGCCACGTCGGGCTCGTCCACCACCAGCAATATGATGACGCGGGGGTTGTTGGCCGGCGCGAAGCTGAGAAAGGACGATACGTGCCTATCGTGCATGACTTTTCCGGTTCCATCGTACTTCTGGGCGGTGCCTGTCTTGCCGCCCACGCTGTAGCCGGCTACGGCGCCGTTACGGCCGCTGCCGCCGTCCACCACCTGGGTTAAGACGTCGCGCACGGTGGCGCTGGCCTCGGGGCTTATGACGCTGCGCACTATCTTAGGCACGTTGGTCAGTATGCTGGCGCCGGTCTGCGTGTCTACAATCTCTTTGGTGATGTAGGGCTGCATCAGGTTGCCGCCGTTGACGGCGGCGCTGGCGGCAGTGATAAGCTGCAGCGGCGAGACGGCAATGGCGTCGCCAGAGCCGATGCGGGCCAGGTCCACGTCGCGCACATATTTGGGCTCGGTGACGATGCCGGTGGTCTCGCCGTACAAGTCGATACCCAGCGCCGAACCAAAGCCGAAGTTGTAGATATATTCATAGAACTTATCCTGCCCCATACGCAGCGCCATCTGCATAAAGGCCGGGTTGCACGAGTTCTGCGCCGCCTTTACCAACGTCTGCGTACCATGGGCGCGGCTGGTCCAGCACTTGATCTTCTCTCCGTCTACCAGATGGTAGCCGGCGCAGTAAAAGCTGCTGTGGGTGTCGATGGCGCCCGAATCCAGCGCCGCAGCCAGCGTGATGATTTTGAAGGTAGAGCCGGGCTCATAGGCGTCGGCCACCGCCGTATTGCGTACCAGCGCGCGCAGCGTCTCGGCGTCGCTGCGAGGCGGGGTGTTGTTGTCAAAGTCGGGCTTGTTTACCAGGGCCAATATTTCGCCGGTGGCGGGGTCCATCACGATGCAGGAGGCCTTGACGCCTTTCTGCTCGGTCATGCACGTTTCCACCGCCTGCTCGGCAAAGCCCTGTATCACCGAGTCGATGGTGAGCACGACGTTATTGCCGTCGATGGGCGGCACGTACAGCTCTACGCTAAAAGGCAGCTCCTGCTGCTTGGCGTCGGTCTCGCTGGTCACCGATCCCTGGGTGCCGCGTAAATATTTATCGTACCGCGCCTCGATGCCCTCCAGGCCCTCGCCGTCCACCGACGTAAAGCCCAACACCTGGGTCAAAAAGTTGCGGTTGGGGTAATACCGGGTTTTATCCTCACTTAGGTGGATGCCCGACAGGTTCAGCTCCTGCATGGCGCTTAGCTGCTCACGGGAAATCTGACGCTTGATGAGCACTTCGGATTTCGTCGTATCGGCTACCTT
>JAQVWW010000176.1 GCA_028709505.1 Eubacteriales bacterium | reverse complement strand
GCCATCAGCGCCCGGCTGGGCATCACCCGTTCGGCGGTGTGGAAGCACATCCGGGACCGGCGCAAGCAGATGCCAATCGACTCCAAGACCAACGAAGGCTACTGCCTGCGCCGCGTGCCCGACGTGCTGCACGCCGGCATCTATCGCCGGGCGCTGACGCAGCATCGGCTGGGGCAGCGCCCTGTGATATTGCCCGAAGTGGATTCGACCAACAGCGAGGCCAAGCGCCGCTGTATCGCCGGCCAGGGCGAAGGAGCGCTGGTGGTGGCCGGCCGGCAGAGCGCCGGGCGGGGCCGTAAGGGCCGCCGGTGGCTATCCCAGGACGGACAGGGGCTGTGGATGTCGTTGGTGGTCCAGCCCCAGCTGGATATCGCGCAGATACAAAAGATCACGCTGCTGACGGCGGTGTCGGTATGCGACGCGCTGACCGCTCTGGACGCCGGCCTTGCGCCGGTTATCAAGTGGCCCAACGACGTGCTGCTGGGCGGGCGCAAGCTGTGCGGCATCCTGTGCGAGATGATAAGCGATATGGACGGGACGCACCACGTCATTTTGGGCATCGGCGTCAACCTGCGCGTACCCGAGGGCGGGTTTGACAGCGAGATTGCCCACAAGGCCACGGCGCTGAGCCAATGGACGGATAATCTGCCGCCCCGGCTTGCCTTGGCGGCGGCCATCGTCGATGCCGCCGACGGCTATCTGCAGCAGTGGCAAACCAGCTTTGTGCCGGTGGTTACGGCCTATCGCAGGTATATGCTGGCGGCAGGCAGCCAAGTGGTGATGATGGACGGCGACGCGCCGGGGCAGCAGGCCGTTGTGCAGGGCGTGGACGACGACGGCGCGCTGCTGCTGCAGACGCAGGACGGCGTTTTGCGCATCATTTCAGGAGAAATTTCCATACGAGGAAGGGATGGCTATGTATAGCGGAACACTGACACAGATACCCGGCATACGGGTGGGGCACGCACAAAACCAAGCGGCGCGCACCGGCGTAACGGTGGTGCTTTGCGCCGACGGCGCCGTAGCCGGCGTGGATGTACGCGGCGCCGCGCCGGGTACCCGGGAGACGGACCTGCTCAAAAGCGAAAACACGGTGCAGCAGGTGCACGGCGTCGCGCTGTGCGGCGGCAGCGCTTTTGGGCTGGCGGCGGCTGACGGCGTTATGCGCTACCTGGAGGAGCAAGGCGCAGGCTTTGACGTGGGCGTGGCCAAGGTGCCCATCGTGCCGGCGGCGGTGCTGTTTGACCTGGGCGTGGGCGACGCCGCCGTGCGGCCCGACGCCGCCATGGGCTATGCCGCCTGCCAAAGCGCCGCCGACACGCCGGTACCCCAGGGCCGCGTGGGCGCCGGCTGCGGCGCCACTGTGGGCAAGGTGCTGGGCCCCCGGTACGCCCAGAACGGCGGCGTCGGGTCGGCGGCCATGACGGTGGGCAGCGCCACCGTGGCGGCGCTGGTGGCCGTCAACGCCGTGGGCGATGTGGTGGACTATCGCACCGGCGATATTGTGGCCGGCGCGCGGGCGCAGGACGGTTCTTTTATCCGCATCCAGAACATTTTGGCCACTTTAGGCCAAAACATGGCCCAAAACGGGCAGAATACCACCATCGGCGTCGTGGCTACCGACGCGAAGCTGACCAAGCCCCAGGCTAACCGGCTGGCCACCGCCGCCCAGGACGGCATCGCCTGGGCCATACGGCCCTCGCATACGCCGATGGACGGCGACACGCTTTTTGCCCTGTGTACCGGCCAACAAAGCTGCGATTTTTCGCTGCTGTGCGCCGCCGCCGCCGAAGTGGTGGCCCGGGCTATTTTAAACGCAGTAGAGGCGGGCAATGATTAAGGGGGTGGGCATCGACATGGTGCCGCTGGCGCAGATGCAGCGGCAGCTGCCGCATGAACACTTTATCCGGCGCGTATTCACCGCCGACGAACGGGCGATGTTCGACCGGGAGCCGCACCGTAGGCTGGCGCGCATGGCCGGCAATTTCGCCGTAAAGGAGGCGCTGTCCAAGGCGCTGGGCACCGGCCTTGCCGGCTGCCCGCTGGGCGATGTCAGCGTGCTGCGCAACGAATCCGGCGCGCCGTACGTTCAGGCAGCGGGCCGCGCGGCGCAAAAACTGTCCGAGCTGGGCGCCACAAAAATATGGGTCAGCATCACCAACACGCAGGATATGGCAATCGCTCAGGTCATACTGGAGGGAGAAGAATGAAAAAGGTTGTCACACCCCGGCAGATGTCTGCCATGGACCGCTACACCATCATGGACATCGGCATACCCGGCTGTGTGCTGATGGAGCGCGCGGCGCTGTGCGTGGCCCAAGCGCTGCCCGAAGAAGGCCGCGTGCTGGTATTCTGCGGCCTGGGCAACAACGGCGCCGATGGCTACGCGCTTGCCCGCATCCTGCATACCCGCGGCAGACACGTGGTTTGCTTTATCCAGCAGCCGGATAACCTAAAGGATGACGCGCGGATGCAGTATCTGGCGGCGCAGAACGTGGGCGTACCCATGGAGACGAGGGGCGCTCGGCTCTCTGAGCTGCTAAACGGCTGCGATATCGTCGTCGACGCGCTGTTTGGCACCGGGCTTGCGCGCCCGCTGCGCTGGCCCTGCGACGAGATTGTGGCCGAGATCAACAAGTCGGGCAAATATGTTGTGTCGGTGGACATCCCCAGCGGCATCGACGGTGAAACCGGCCGGGTGATGGGCTGCGCCGTGCGGGCCCACCGCACCGTCACGATGCAGTTTGCCAAGCTGGGCTGCTGCGTGTTCCCCGGACGCGAATATGCCGGCGAGCTTATCGTCGCCGACATCGGCATCCCGCAGGCGCTGGCCAAGGACATCCGCTGCGCGCTGCTGGACGACGGCGATATTGCGCCCAAAGAGCGCCGGGCCGATACGCACAAGCACGATTTTGGCCATGTGGGCGTCGTCGCCGGCAGTCTGGGCATGGCCGGGGCCGGGGCGTTGTGCGCGGCGGCGGCGCTGCGTGCCGGCGCCGGCGTGGTCAGCTGGGCGGTGCCCGAGGATATCGCGGCGGTGTCGGCGGGCTTTGCCCGCGAGGTGATGACGCGACCGCTGCTTTGCCGGTCTGGGCAGTTTGCGCCCGAGGCCGTGCCGGACGCCCGGGATTTCATCAGCGGCAAAAGTGCGCTGGCCGTCGGGCCGGGGCTGGGGCGCGGGTGCGCCGCCGACTTTGTCAGCGCGCTGGCCGCGCACATCGGCTGCCCGGCGGTGCTGGACGCCGACGCGCTCTATGCCGTAGCCCAGGACAGCGATCTGCTGCGCCGGCTGCCCGGCGAAACAATACTTACCCCGCATGCCGGCGAGATGGCCCGGCTGGCGGGCTGCACGACGCAGGAAATTTTGGAGCGCCCGCTGGACTATGCGCGGCAATACGCCGCCCAGCATCAGGTGGTGGTGGTGCTCAAAGGCGCCACCACCGTCATCGCCGCGCCGGACGGACAGACGGCGCTTAACACGGCGGGCAACGCCGGCATGGCCACCGCCGGCAGCGGCGACGTGCTGTGCGGCGTTATCGCGGCGTTTTTGGCCCAGGGCCTGCCGGCTTTTGCGGCGGCCTGCGCCGGCTGCCGGCTTCATTCGCGGGCCGGGGATGCGGCGGAGCGCGGCACGGGCATGGTGGCCCTAACTGCCGGCGACATCATTGACGCGCTGGCGCAGGTGCTGCGGGGGAACTAGAAATCCCTTCCGCCGGCACCCATGCATATAATAATGACAGGAGAGGCTATGGGGAGCAGGAAGCTGAAAAAGAAGTGAGCTGCTACTATGGTAAAGCGAGGAGATATTTATTTCGCTGATCTGAGCCCCGGAGTTGGTTCGGAACAAATGGGACTGCGGCCGGTACTGGTGGTGCAAAACGATGTGGGCAACCGATATAGCCCCACCGTCATCGTCACCGCCATCACCAGCCGGCTAGAGAAGAACAAGTTGCCAACACACATTGGCATCAACGCCCAGGAATATGGCCTGGAACGAGATTCGGTCATACTGACCGAGCAGATCCGCACGCTGGACAAGAGCCGCCTGCGGGAAAAGATGGGTCAACTGCCCAAAGACATGATGACGCAGGTCGG
>JAQVWW010000175.1 GCA_028709505.1 Eubacteriales bacterium | reverse complement strand
GAAAAGCCGTAGCCGTAAAAGATATTGTCCCCCAAAATCAGGCAGACATGACTCTCGCCGATGAACGTTTCGCCCAGCAAAAAGGCGTCGGCCAGGCCGCGGGGTTCCGTCTGCACCATATACTGCAGCCGCAGGCCCACCTGGCTTCCGTCGCCCAGCAGCTCTTTGAACACGTCGACATCGCGCGGCGTCGAGATGATGAGGATATCCTCAATGCCGGCCAGCATCAGCGTGGACAGCGGGTAGTAAATCATCGGTTTATCGTAGATGCTCAGAATTTGCTTGGAGCAGGCCACCGTAGAAGGATACAGGCGCGTGCCCGCCCCTCCGGCCAAAATAATTCCTTTCATCGTTTCCTCCCTGATAGCGCGCCGTAAAAAGGCGCCGTCGATCTGTGCACGGCCGGAAATCGACCAACGGTTATGCGCCGCGCCGGCTCTTTAATGCCAACCGGTACTTGGCGTGGATGGCACGGCGTACCAAAAACCGCAGCGCCGGGTTCGTATGCGCGGCATAGTGCTTGTCAAAAAACAGCCGCATGGCGTGGTAATAATGGTACAACACCGCCGGCGACTGCCGGCTTAGGCCGCTTTGCCCCTTTAAGTGTGTGATCCAGTGCCCGGCGTAATACACAACGGCGTAGCCCAGCGCGTCCACGCGGTAGCATAGGTCCAAATCTTCACCGTACATAAAGTAGCTCTCATCAAAGCCGCCTACGCGGTCAAACACCGCTTTGGGCATCATCAGATACGCGCCGGACACGGCCTGCACGCGGGCCGTCTGCCGATCATCCAAAAAAGTCTGGTGATAGACGCCAAAGCGCCGGCTGTTGGGATACCTGCGATCCAGCCCGGCAAAATAGTACAGCGCCGCCGCCGGCGTGGGAAACCCGCGTTTGCAGCCGGCATCCAGCGTGCCGTCGCGCAGCAGCGTGCGGATACCCAGTATTCCCACATCGGGATGGGCCTTCAGATACGCCGCGCTGTCGCCCAGCGCGTTGTCGTGAACGAGGATATCCGAATTTAAAAACAAAAGATAGGCGCCGGCGGCATGGGCAGCGCCCAGGTTGCAGCCGTGGCTAAACCCCTTGTTTTCGACATCCGCCAGTACGCGCACGCGCGGGTCGTCCTGCCCCGGATAGACCTCGCCGGCGTCGGTGGAATTATCCACCACAATGATTTCATATGCAACATCGCTGGTGTGCGCCAGCACCGACGCAACGGTCCGCCCGGTCAGCTCTCTGGTATTATGGTTGATGATGACGATAGACAAATCCATTCGCGCCGGCTCCCGCCCTGCGCCCGCGCCGTAACGCAGGCGGCGTTAATCGGAAATATCATACAGGATAACGCCAAATTTTTCAACCTTGGCCTGCCATCTGCGCGCGGGTCGGCCTGCCGCGCGCCGGCGCCGGGGCCTTATCGGCGCGGCGAACGTCGTTTTGCGCGTTTTCGTTTCCTTTTTTGTCGTATTCCACTATACTATAGTCAGCCCCACATTGCCAAGGAGGAAGCCATGTTATACGCCCGTGAATATCCCAGCCCGTTGGGCACGCTGACGCTGGTACAGCGCGGCGAAGCCTTAAGCGCGCTGCACTTCCCCGACGATATGCTGCCCGAAGCGCTGGACGATACGCAAACAGCGTTGCTTGATTTGGCCGCCCGGCAGCTGGATGAATATTTCGATGGCCGGCGCCAGGATTTCGACTTGCCGTTGGCGCCGGCGGGCACCGCCTTCCAGCAACAGGTGTGGCAGGCGCTGTGCCTCATCCCCTACGGCCAAACCCGTACCTACGGGCAGATAGCCGCCCAACTGGGCCGGCCGCAGGCCGCCCGGGCGGTGGGCCAGGCCAACCACAACAACCCGCTGCCCATCTTCATCCCCTGCGACCGTGTGGTGGGAGCCGACGGCTCCTTAACCGGCTACGGCGGCGGCCTGGGCATAAAAACCGCGCTGCTTCAACTGGAGCGGCGCTGATATCCGCCTTTGCTGTTTCATACAGCAGCGGATTACCAACGGTTTTGTTCCGCGCAGGAGCCGCGGCGCTTTCCTGCCGGTTTTGGCCGGTATCGCCTTGCCCGGCAGGCGGGTAATGCGCACGTACAGCAGCGGCGGGATGCTTTGCGCGACACCCCCTGCCCCTGCATGTGCGCGGGCAGTAAGTACAAACTGTCTGGCCCATTGGTCTTTGCTTCGCATGCGCCGCATGCGGGCGGGCGGCGGCTTTCCTGTCAGCGCACAATGGGTTTTGCGGACAATTCCATCGCATACGCCGCCTATGCCAATGCGGCATCGGTTTGGTTGATCCGGCCGGGCAGGCACGGCAAACGCCGCCCCTTGGCGGGCGTATCGCACCCAGGGGCGGCGAACTTCTGCGCGTATCCATCCGCGCCGACGCGGCGTTTTGTCTATCGCTCTGTCATCGGGCACGGCACATCCCGTGCTCCCTCAGCGCCGAGAGCCGGTCGGGTGTGCCGGTTATCACCGCTTCGCCGCTGATGCCGGCTCACAGCATCTGCCCCGGCGACAGCCGCGCGGCGGCGGCATCCATATCGGTATCGGCGTCGACGTCGACCATCCGCGCGCCGCTGGCCAACGCATCGGCCTGCCGCCGCGGGCCCAGCCGCAGCCGGGCAAAACCGCCGCAGCGCTGCACGGCGTCGATAAGCCGCCGGTGCAGCGGCAGCATCAGGCTACGGTAATCGGCATCGGCGATGTTTTCACAAGCCGTATCGTCTATGAGAATGCCATCGGCGCCGGCGGATAGCTGCGCATGGGCAAACGCCAGCGCCTGCTCCAAAAACATCTCCAGCACCGGATACGTGCGCTGGGTATCGGCCAGCTCTTCGGCGGTGGGCTGCCGCCCCAGCGCCGTGCACAGATCGGTAAACGGGCCTTGACAAACACCGAAAATATAGCGCTCTTTCTTCTGTTCGGCGGCCAGCAGGCCTACGGTGCTCACCTGGCGCCCCATGCGGCTCTTTGCGTCGATACGCGGCCGCCGCAAGCGTATCAGATCGGCCGCCGTGGCGGCCAATACGCGGGCGTTGACCGCATCGGCGTTATATTGGGGCCGGGCGCCCCAGTCGGATATTTGATCGTAGGCGTCGCCGGCGGGTATCAGCGCGTCCAGCGCAAATTGTTCGGCGCAGTGCAGGCACACCTGCGCGCGCAGCGTGGCCGACTGCAAATAGTGCGCATACGGCACGCGGCAATGCTGCGCCGCCCACCGCCCCATATCCGGCACAAAGGGCGGGCGGTCTACGTTTTGGCCGCCGGCAAAGGACATCATTCTTTCATAACCGTTCACAGCTGCGCCTCCTTGACCATACCAAATTACAGCATTACTATGACAAAACCGCCGCGCTTTGTCAATGCGCCGGCCACACGGTGTATAGCACGTCGTCTTTGGGCAAAAAGTATATCGTGCGGTGACACAACCGCCGCTAGGAGCACATATGAATCTGTTTGATATCCTGGGCCCGGTGATGGTTGGGCCGTCCAGTTCCCACACGGCCGGCGCGGTGCGCATTGGGTACATCACCCGCAAACTGCTGCGGGCCGAGCCTGTGCGTATCGCGCTTAAGCTGCACGGCTCCTTTGCCGCCACCGGCGCCGGCCACGGTACCGATAAGGCGCTGGTTGCCGGCCTGTTGGGCATGCAACCCGACGATATCCGTATCCCGCAGGCGCCGGCGCTGGCCGCCCAGCGCGGTATCGACGTAAGCCAAAGCGTCATTGCGCTTAAGGATGCCCACCCCAACTCGGTATGCATCGACGTGCAGGCCGCCGACGGGCGCAAACTGGAGGTGGTGGGCGCTTCGCTGGGCGGCGGGCGCGTACGTATCTGTGCCATCGACGGCATGACCGCCGACTTTGGCGGAGAATATCCGACGCTGGTGATACAAAACGACGACCGCCCCGGCCACGTCGCGGCGGTCAGCGCGGCGCTGGCGGCGCTGCAGGTCAATATCGCCACGCTGCACATGCACCGCGATAAGCGCGGCGGCCTGGCGGTGATGATCATCGAATGTGACGACGCCATTCCCGAAGATGCCCGCCTGGCATTGGAGCACATCCGCGGCATACGCCGGGTCAGCTATTTGA
>JAQVWW010000174.1 GCA_028709505.1 Eubacteriales bacterium | reverse complement strand
GGCGGCTGCGGCGCGTCGTCGCCCAGCGCCGCGATCTTTGCGTAATAGTTCGCCGCCGATTGGCGCGCCGCCTGCGGGTAAGAGATGTCCAGCGTGCCCGGCAGCTGGTTATGCAGCCCCTGGGCGCTGGCCAGCTGCCCGTATACGCCGTATACGCCGGCCGGGTGCCCGGTTTTCACGACGATATCCTGCTGGGCAAAGGCGATGATGTGCGCGTCGGTCTGCCGGCCGGTCAGCGTGATATCGCCCTCGCTGTACAGGAACACGTAGGAGCCGTCGGAGTTATTTTCCCGCTCGCTGTTGTAGGAGATATCGCCGGTGGCAAACAGCATCATGTCGCTGTTCTTGTTGGCGTTGCCGTTGTGGGGTACCGTCACGGTGCCGTTGACGAACAGCATTTTGCCGGTTAAGCGCATGTCGGCCTCTATGGTGAAGTTGCCGTCGTAATACAGTATCGTGTTGGCCGGGTTGGTCATGATGCTGTTCTGCTGGGAGTTGTTTTTGCCGGTCAAGTCGGCAAAGCCGGTGATATCGGCGCGGTGGCTGGATACGTAAGATACAATGCCCGCCTCCCACAGCGGATCCGGGAACGGCGACGACACGATGCCGCCGCCGGCAGTATCCACCACCAGCCTGTCGGCATAGGCGTCGGCGCCGGTGATGGTGGCATAGCCGCCGCTTACGCTGGGCGTATAGCCGGCGTTTTGGTTTACCACCGCGTCGCCGCCGTCCACGGCGATGGTACCGGAAAACGACGCGCCGGCGCCGCCCAGCGCCACGGCGGCGCTGTCCAGTCCGCCCAGATGCGTCTCTACCAGCGGCAGCTTGCGCACGCTCAGCGTGGCGCGTATGCGGCGCACGCCCAGCTGGCCCGGCGCTTCGGCGGTGATCACATAATCCCCCTGCACGCCGCCGGTAATGGTCGTATAGGCGGTGGGCCGCGCAATGGTTAGAATGTCGCGGTGCTGCTGCTCCAGCGCGTTCCAGGCGCCCTGATAAATGCGCGTGTAGAAGTCTTGGTTGGACAGCGTCAAGTCCTGCCGCACCGACGGCGTGGCCGCCGCCGATGCCAAAAAGTCGTTATACGTGACCACCGTGCTGACCTTGAGCGCATCCAGCGCGGCGTTCACCGCCATTTCGGCCTCGTAGTAAGCGCCTTCGTAGTCCTTAAGCTGGCCGCCCCACTGGGAGTTGAGCAGCCCCACCGACACGATGCCCACGCTTAAGATGCCGACGACGACGATCATCAGCATCACGTTGAGCAGCGCCGCGCCTCTTACATTTTTGCGATATTTTTTCATGCCCCCTGCCTCACTCGCGCAGTGTAATGCGCGTGGTCACCAGCTTGCGCTCCTGGGTGCTGGATAGGCGCAGCACCAGCGTGCGCGCGCCGCTGCCGGCGGTGTCGATGTCGGCCGAGAAACTGGATACGCCGCTGACCGCCACCACGGTGGCGGTGCCGCTGCGGCGCATGAGATTGGTGCCGTCCAGCCAGTAGGAGATGTCCGAGCCGATGTGCAGCGTAGGCGTCGCGCCGCCCGACACGCTGGCCTGGTTCTGCGCGCGCACATCCTTGGTGATGTTCAGCGTAGCCAGCCGCACCGTATCCAACCCGCGGGTAATCTGCGACGACTTCTGGTAGGCGGCCAGGCCGCCGTAGATCAGCGAAAACGCCACCGCCACCACCATGGCGCCGATGGCAATGGCCATGATCAGTTCAATCAGCGTAAAGCCGCGGCACTTCTTCATTGCCCCACCCCCGTAACCAGCAGGATGTCGCTGTACGTGGCCAGCGGCTGCGTAATGTCGGCGTCCAGATACACGCGCACCGTCACGCTGACCGGCGATTGGGTCAGCTCGTCGCCGGCCAGCAGCACGTCGTGCAGATATTGGGCGGCGTTGTCCACCGGGTAATAATCCTGGCCGCCCTGGCGGCACAGGATGCGCACTTTTGTGTCGCCGGTTAAGCGAAAACGCACGTCGCTGTCGGCGGTGCGCGCGGTGGCGTCAGCCAGCAGCAGCACGCCGCCGGCACATTTGCCGTCCAGCGTCACAGCGCTGCCTGCGCTGCGCGTAAGTATCAGATGGTAGTCGTCGCCGGCGGCCTGCAGCGATACGGCCGTCACATCCGAGGCCTGCACCGTCTTGCCGTCGGGCCCGGCGGCAAAGGCCTGGCTAACGCCGGTGCCGTCGCTGTATAAGAACAGCCGCAGCGCTTCGGGATGGGCGCTGCTGACGGTGGGCGCGTAGGGGCGCACGTCGATGGTGTACCAGAATTTCCCGCCGGCATCTTCGCGCACGTGGGAGATGGGCACGTTGTGGCGCGCGCCGCCGGTGTCGGCGTCAAACAGCGCCTGATAATCCAGCCCCACCAGATTTTCCAGCAGGCTCTGGGCCGTCAGCGTCGCATCGGTGGTGCGGCGCGACAGCGTGATGTCCTGGGCCGACGTCAAATAGACGCTGAGCACCGGCACCGCCACCAGCGCCAGTATGGCCACCGCCACCAGCACTTCGACCAGCGTCATGCCCCGCCGGGAACGCGGCGGCCGCTTTGTACGCATAAGCCCACTCTCCTCTCGTCAGACAAAAAACCCCAAATACCATTGCAGCAGCGCCGCGCCCCAGAAAAAGCTGACCCACGCCCCCGCCGCCAGATACGGCCCGAAAGGCATATAGCCGCCCCGCTGCAGCTTTTTGGCGGCCAGGCCAATGGCCGCCGCCGCCGCGCCCAGCACGACGCCCAGCAGCAGCGCCAGCAGCGTCAGCTTCCAGCCCAGGAACAGCCCCACGAACGCCATCATCTTGACGTCGCCCAGGCCCATGCCTTCTTTTTTGTACAGCAGCCGGCCCAGGCCGTCCACGGCCAGCAGCGGCAGCGCGCCGGATACGGCGCCCAGCGCCGCGTTTAGCCATGCGCCGGTCAGCGCCGCATAGCCGATGCCGGCCGCCAGGCCGATGAGCACCAGCCCGTTGGGAATAATGCCCGCATCCCAGTCGATAAACGCGATGAGGATCAGCAGCGACGTCAATAGCAGCCCGGCCAGGCAGCGCCACGTAGGCCCGCACAGCAGCCATACCGCCACGTACAGCACCGCCGTCAGCCCCTCCACCAGCGCGTAACGCGCCGAGTAGCGCGCGCCGCAGTGCCGGCAGCGCCCGCGGGAAAGCGCCCAGCTTAAGATGGGTATCATGTCCCGGCCACTCAGACGGTGGCCGCAGCTGCCGCAGCACGACGGCGGCGACACCACCGATTTGCCCGCCGGGATGCGGTAAATGCATACGTTGAAAAACGAACCCATGCACAGCCCCAGCAGGCCCGCTAACGCCGCCAGATACAGTTCCATCCCGTCCACAAACCTTCTCCTCTTAGCTGTTTGGCAGGAAGCAGAGATTTTACGCAAAATCGCTGCTTTCTGCCAAATATTTTTGCTTTGCGCGGCACGCATGCCGCGCAAAGCCATGTGCTTGGTCTTGTTGTTTACCGGTTATTTGGGCCCGCGGCAAGCTCGCCCTTTACTTTCACATAGGCTATGCCCTTGGTGGCATCAAAGTCAATGCGCCCAATAATATTGGCGGCCGTAATGCTGGTAATGCTGGCATCCAGCTGCGGCGCCAAATCGCCTAAATCGGTGTTCAGCGCGGTCAAATCGGTAATCGTAGTGATCTCCGGATAAGTGGTCGGGTCGCCCTTGGAAAGCGCGTTGTGCACGTTGATGGCGTTGACGTACTCGGTGGCGGCGGCCACTTCGGTGGCGATTTCGGCCTTACGGGTCAGGCCCATAAAGCTGGGGATGGCGACGGCAGCCAGGATGGCCAGGATGGCGATGACGACGATCAGCTCGATCAGCGTAAAGCCCTTGCGGTTCTGGTTCTTTTTGTTCTGATTCTTCATGTAGTTCCTCTCCTTTTGTATATTCTCACAACCGCCGATGATCGGCGGAGGATGACTAGAAATTGACGGCGCTGTACATGCCAAACATGGGCAGCACCACCGATAGCACGATGGTCAGCACCATCACGCCCATCAGCACGATGATGGCCGGCTCCAATATGGCCAGCAGGCTGGCCATGGCCGCGTCGGCCTCTTCCTCGTAAAATTCGGCGGTCTGGGACAGCATCTGGTCCAGCGTGCCCGATTCCTCGCCCATGCGCACCATGTGGATGACCATCAGCGGGAACACGCCCATC
>JAQVWW010000173.1 GCA_028709505.1 Eubacteriales bacterium | reverse complement strand
TATTAGCGAAATCAGTACGATGTTGAGAAACCCCACTGTGGCCGTCAATATCCATACCCGGGAAAGCGCCCACTTCCACCGCACGCGAGCTGCGATGTTGTCCACGAGGATTTCCAGAAAATACACCAGAAGGCAAGCGGCTACGGCCACAATGGGGCTGTACCAGGCCTTCCACGAAAAGAACAAATACACAAACCCCAGCAGCATGACGTTTTCGTACCAGTGGGTAATCTCGACCACCGCCAGCGTCGGGCCGGAAAACTCGGTGGTAAGGCCGCTGACCAATTCCTGGTGCGCATGGTGCGACGTGCTGATGTCAAACGGTGATTTTCGAAACTTGAAGCTTAGTATGACCACAACGCCGCAGAATACGCCGGGCAGCCATAGGATGGCCGGCAGCTGCGACACCACCATTTCGGCCACCGAAAAACTGCCGGAAAACAGGTAAAGCCCCATCGCCATAAAGAGGATCATCGGCTCGTAGGCCATCATGGCCAGCAGTTCGCGGTCGGCGCCCAGGTTGCTGTAGGGCGAGTTCGTCGAGTATACGGCCATCAACAAAAAGAGGCTGGACAGCGTCAGCGCAAATATCACCAGCAGAATGTCGCCGCCCGAAAAAAAGATGGCGCCGGTGGTCATCATCAACAGCAAAAACATGATGACCAAAAAGGTTTCCGCCGTGTTGACCACCAAAGCCTCTTTGTGCAGCAGCTTTATCACATCGTAAAATGGCTGCAGCAGCGGCGGCCCCTGCCGGCCCTGCATGCGCGCCGTGATCTTCAAATCCACGCCAGCCAGCAGGCCGCCGATAAAAGGCCCCAAACACAGATAGACCAATACCAGCCTCAATCCCATCAAAACATACTCCCCGCAAGATAGATAAATGCGCCCACCAGCAGCAACGTCGATAAGATAACGCCGGCCGGCAGCAGTTTTTTCTGCCCAAAATAGCGCTCCATATACCAGTTGGATAGATACATCCTCTGCTCGTGGCCGGCAAAGCCGATAAAGTGCCGGTCGTCGCCGGTATTGGCGCCGTTCATATACACGCTGGTCACTTTCCCGCCGCGGGTCAAAAAGCTCAACCCCACCGGTAACAGCAGTATCATCGCCAGCAGCATCAGCATAATCTGCTGGTTGCCCAGGCTGATGACCGTATGCGCCGCGCCGAACATTCGCGTTAAAAACGGCTCGACAATGTAGCGCGAGATAAGCGGAAACAGCAGGCAGTTGAGCACGGTAAACGCGGCCAGCGCGTACAGCGCCACTTTTTCGCAGGCCGACGGCGCCGCCTTCATCCGTTCGCTTTGGTGGCGAATGGCCACCAGCTTGCCCAGCCATTTGGCCCAGTAAAACAGCGTGGCCGCGCTGCCGAACACCAGCATAAACAACATCGCCATGTTCTTCGAATCCAAAAAGGCCTTCATGGCCGCCCATTTGGATATCAGCATGCCAAAGGGGGCTAAAAACATCCCGGCAATGCCGATGGTCAGCAAAATGGCCATCAGCGGCAGCTTTACGATAAGCCCGTGCATGTCCTCGATGTCGCGGCTGCCCAGCAGGCTCTCCACCGAGCCTACCGACAAGAACAGCAGCGACTTGGACGCCGCGTGAAACAGGATAAGGAATATGGCCGCCCACGTGGACTCATAGGTACCGATACCGGCGCAGGATACGATAAGCCCCAAATTGGCAATGGTAGAATACGCCAACAGTTTTTTGGCATCGCTCTGGGTAATGGCGATGAGCGACGCCAGCAGAAACGTCAACCCGCCCACCAGCACGACGACATAGCCGGCCGCGTTGCCCTGCAGCAGCGGCGCGATGCGTAAAATCAGATAGACGCCGGCCTTTACCATCGTGGACGAATGCAGCAGCGCCGACGTGGGCGTAGGCGCCACCATCGCGCCCAGCAGCCATTTGGAAAAGGGCATCTGCGCCGACTTGGACAGGCCGGCGATGGCCAGCAGCAATGCCGGCAGTACCACAGCCGGGTCGTTGGCGTAGCGCATAATGTCGCGCAGCTCAGTCACGTGCAGCCGTTCGCTCAGATACACAACCCCCACCGCCAGGCAGATGCCGCCAATGGTGTTGTACAGCAGTGCCGTGAAGGCGTTGCGCGTGGCCTCGGTGGTACGGGTATAGCCGATAAGCCAAAAGGAACAGACCGACGTAATCTCCCAGAACAGCAACATCCATACCAGATCGTTGCACAGCACGATACCGAACATGGCGGCAAAGAACAGGAATATGACCGAAAAGAACACATTTCTGCGGTCGGGTGTCTCGGAATGGCGACGCTGGTAACGCTTCATATAAGCCAGCGAATAGATACAGATAAGCCCGCCCACCACCGCCACGATGAGCATCATGATGATATTGAGCTTATCCACAAAAAAATGGTGGCTAAGGCTGGTCAGCAGATGCCGGCCCGAAAGCTCGTACCACGCCAGCAAGGCCGCTTGCGCTACCGTCAGCAGTGCCAGCAGCACCTGCCTGTGCCGCAACGAGATGACGACGATATACAAAGCCAGCGCCAACTCCAATAAAAAAAGGCCGATGTTCACCGCCATTGATTTTACAAGATAATATTCTTCGCCGCTTGTAAAGTTTGTGACCGCAATAATCAGCGCCAGTGCTGCTATCAGCGTACAACTTATGGTTACCAGTGCATTGCGCAGGGCGTCTTTTTTGATGATCCAGAGCAACACTGCCGCCAGCAGTGGTATGCCTATGATCAGAACAATCAGTTCCATAGTTCCTCTTTACCAACCGTACTTGCGTGTATGATTCAACCACCAATTCAATATAGCACTGCGCAGATCGGAAGTCAATCGACAACCACCACCATAATCCGCCAAGGCAGTGGGTGGCGCGCAAACCCCGCCGCTTGCCAATTTTTTAGGTAGGTTTGATGCCCGTAGAGGACAATTGCCCGGGTGCTTGACGCTTGACTGCCGTTTTTTACCGTAGGGGGCATATCTTCGCGCCATTCGGCTGGTTTTGCGGCGCAAATTCCCGCCCGTACCGGTATATTCGCACCTTCGGTACCATCGTCGTACAGCCCTTCAAAGTTATGAAATGTCCGGTCGTTGCGCTGCGCTCCCCCTTCCCCGCGCATACCGTTACAACAGCTACCGTATGGCGCCAGCTTTGGCGCAGCGCTGCAGACGCCGTCGCGCCCTGCCAGGCATGCCTTCTCCCGCCCATAGCGCGGAGGATAGCGCTTTGCCCCCGTCCGCTTTGTGCCTTAGGGGCTGGGTGCATAACGCCGCTTTTTTCAGCCCTTCCCGACCGCGCCGGAAAGCTGTGCACGCCGGCCGCGCCTCCGTCGTATGGATTAGCCTTTGATAAAAAATGCGGAGTACGGATGTGCATCCGTACTCCGCATACCGGCCGGCGGCCTGGTCAATGCTTGTGGCACATAGAGGCGCTGGGGCAGCCTTCGCAGCCGCAGCCGCAAGTGGCGGATTTACCGCTCCTTCTCTTTTTCACCATGCCGGTTACGATGGCCGCCACGACGGCCAACAACACGGCGCTTACGACGATGGTGCCCAGGTTTTCTGTGATGAAAGCCAGCATGGTATCACTTCCTTTCAATGCTACCCCCCTATTTTACCCGAAACGGCAGAGTTTAGCGTCTTATTCTCGTTGTGGGGTTTCAACAGCAGGTATACGAACACGCCCAGCAGCAGGATAGCCGCCACCGTGCCCAGGCCAAAGCCCCCGCCGGTGAACCAGCTGCCAATCTGGAAAACGCACAGCGACACCGCGTAGGCGAACACCGTCTGGTATCCGATGGCAAACCAGGTCCATTTGGCGTTGTTCATCTCGCGCTTGATGGCGCCGATGGCTGCGAAGCAGGGTGCGCACAGCAGGTTGAACACGAGGAACGAGTAGGCCGACAGTGTCGTGAAGCTGGCCGCCAGCGTGCCCCAGATTTCCGCACCGTCCTCGGCCACCTCGGCAAACCCGTACAGCACGCCGAAGGTGCCCACCACGTTCTCTTTGGCGATAAGGCCGGTGATGGTAGCAACGGCGGCCTGCCAGTTACCCCAGCCCAAAGGCGTGTATAACCATGCGATGGCATTGCCAATTACCGCCAAAAGGCCGTCGCTTAAGTCGTCTACCATGCCAAAGCGCCCGTCGGCGAAGCCGAAGTTCTGCAAAAACCAGATGCCGATAGCCGAGAGCAGGA
>JAQVWW010000172.1 GCA_028709505.1 Eubacteriales bacterium | reverse complement strand
AAAAGGCGACTTCTATCGATTATAAGGATACGATAAAGCTGCGTAGATTCATCACAGAGCGCGG
Organism: Eubacteriales bacterium; assembly: GCA_028709505.1. Classification (GTDB taxonomy): domain Bacteria; phylum Bacillota; class Clostridia; order Christensenellales; family UMGS416; genus STF2-111. The sequence goes on along the minus strand of JAQVWW010000172.1, from coordinate 4,142 downwards.
CAAGATTATGCCCCGCCGCATGAAGGGTACGTGTGCGCAACACCAGCGGATGCTGTCTATGGCGATCAAACGCGCCCGGATTATGGCTTTGCTGCCCTATACGATGGATTAAGTGCCCTACAGTATCAAAGTTCGCCCTCCGGTGTTCAAGCGCCGGAGGCTTTTTTATATTGACAGACTACAAAGGTGCAATCTATCCGGTACGGCGGCGGAATGTGGCTTGGCCGCGGGCAAACCGGGTATATTATGGAAAAGTGTTTTCGATGCACTTGGTTGATAGGAAAGGATATAGGACTATGGAAAAAACATTTTGGCAGGCCGTGGCAGGCCGCAGGAGCATATACGCCCTGGATGATGAAAAGATAGTTTCAGAACAAAAAATCGAGGAAACCTTACAAAATGCGCTGCGTTTCGTGCCTTCGGCTTTTGATTCGCGCACCACGCGGATGGTATTGCTGCTGGGGCGCCATCATCAAAAGCTGTGGGATTTTGTGCTGGAGGCGCTGCGCAAGGTGACCGACGACGCCCAGTATGAACAGTCTGTACAAAAGGTCAGCCAATCCTTCGCGTCGGGCTACGGCACGGTGCTGTTTTTTGAGGATGCGCGGGTAGTGGACGACATGGCCCGCGAGTTTACCCTTTATGCCGATCGCTTCCCGGTGTGGTCACAGCACACCAGCGCCATGCACCAGTTTACCGTGTGGACGGCGCTGGAGGCCGAAGGGCTGGGCGCATCGCTGCAGCATTATAACCCCCTTATCGACGAAGCGGTGGCGCGGGAGTGGGGCATTCCGACTTCGTGGAAGCTTATCGCCCAAATGCCCTTTGGCGCGCCGGCCGGCCAGCCCGGTGAAAAGGACCCCGACGATGCACAAAAGAGGCTTATGGTATTTCGCTAGAGAAAAAAACCAGTAATTGGGAGTATCAAGATAACAGCGCGTTGGTTTCCGACAAAGCACAGAGCCCCATAGGTTTTCTGCCTTTTTCAATCCACTTTTGCGCCGGTAATATAACAAAAAGAAGGTGCCAGGAGTTCGCGCGTATGGTATCATTTTCTTTATTAATGACGCAGGAAGGTGTCCATGCGATATTTGCTGAAGGATGCAACAATTTTTAGGGATGGCGCTACGTTCCCGCATACCAATATTTTGGTGGAGGGCGATAAAATCGCGAAAATCAGCGCCGAACGCATAGAGATTGCGGCTCAAGAGTGTAATTTGTCGGGCTACACGCTGATGCCGGGCTTTATTAACACGCATGTGCACCTTTTCGATTGCTTTAACGGCTTTCAAGAGGATAAATGGAAGGTGTGGCTGCTGTCGGGATTTACCCACCTTCGCGATCAGGGTATATTGTCGAGGCATACGACGAAAGACGCGGTAGCGTGGCGGGAGAGACTTAAGCCGTCGGTTCTTCACCCCGCTGTTTCCGTTTGCGGAAAATTCATCACATCAGTAAATGGCTATGGCGGCGTGCAGCCGCTGGAGGTTGCCACCGAAAGCCAGGCGAGGGATGCCGTAAAAAGGCAGGTGGACGAAGGCGTTGATCATATCAAAACCACGCTGGACGACGGGTATGATGCGTATACGCAGAGCTTGGGCTTGCTGCCGATAAATATTTTAGCCGCCATATGCGACGAAGCCCATAAACTGGGCAAGCGGGTCTCGGCGCATGTAAACCGGCATGAGCAGCTGAAAACTCTTTTAGAAGCGGGCATTGACGAGGCAGCCCACGCCTGCTTTGATCGCATTGCCGAAGAAACGCTGGAATACATGGTTGCGCATCAAGTTTATATGACGCCCACGTTAAGCGTATATGGTGAAATTACGACAAACTGGGGAGCGCCGCTTTTGTATGGCGCAATGGATAACGTCAGCCGTTTTGTAGCGGCAGGCGGAACGATTGGTTTTGGCAATGATTATATGAGCGAGAAACCGATTTGGTCGCCGGTGGGAATGCCGTTTATGGAGATTGAGCTGCTGCGAAAGGCCGGCTTATCCATGGGCGATATCATAACGGCGGCGACACTGGGTGGCGCAAAAATTCTGGGCGACGCGTACAGCGGCAGAATAGAACAGGGCTGTACGGCAAACCTGATCGCCGTAAAAGGTAACCCTTTGGAATTGCCATATCTATTGTCCGATATCCATTTTGTGATGAAAGACGGGATTGTTGTAAAACAGCAGCCTTGACGGCGGGCATGCGTGGAAACAGAAGGAACACTTGGGGCAAGCCCCAAGTGTTCCTTTTATTCATATGTCGATATCTATTAAGCCGTTGTGCTTTCCGTGCCGCTGCGCGTAAGGCGTGCCGCATCGATTATGTGCAAGAGCATTATTCCGCCGGCGCAATCATGCCGATGCCTTTGCGCAGCGTCGCTTCGTCAACGGCGCCTTCGGCGCCGGCCACAACGTTGCCGTCGGTATCGATGAACAACGTCGTGGGGATGGAACTGACGCCATACTGGTAAGCCGCGTCCTGCTGGGTGTCAAACAGCACCGGGAAGGTATAGCCCGACGTATCCAGGAAGGCCTTGGCAGTGTCTACCGTCTCGCGGCTGCCATCGGTCATGTTGACCATCAAAAACTGCACATCGGTGCCCATCTCTTCAAACACCGTTTGGAAGTCGGGCATCTCGCCTTTGCACGGCGGGCACCAGCTGGCCCAGAAGTTGAGCACAATGGGCCGGCCGAAATAGTCCGACAGCTTAACGCTGTTGCCCTGAGTGTCCAGCACGGTAAAGTCCGGCGCCGGGACGCTGTTGTCGGCGTCGTCGGTCTGGTCGTCAGCCGGGGCGGCAGACTGGGCCGCGGGCGTGGCCAACCGTTCGCCCTGGGGTTTGTAGGCTTTGGTCAGCTGTTGATAGAGCACGTAACTGAGCACAAAGAACGCTGCGACAGCCGCTATCAGCCCGATAATTTTAACGCTTTTACGCATCCCGAACCTCTTTTCTTATAATGAAATTTATTTTTTGGCCGCCGATACGCGGGCTTGACGAACGTATGCGATGGCGCTGGTGGCCGCCTTCGCGCCTTCGGCCACGGCTGAGGATACCTGCTGCATGCCGCCGATGCAATCGCCGGCGGCGTATAGCCCGGGTATGTTGGTAGCCATGTCCGCATCCACGTCTACGTGCGTGCCATTCATCGCCGCGCCCAGCTTACGGGCCAGATCACCGGCGGCGGCGCTGCCCAGCGCCACAAACAGCCCGTCGAATTCCTCGGTGGTGCCATCGGAAAAGGAAACGCCGCGCACCTGTTCGTCGCCCAATATGGCGGTTACCGGCTTATCCAGGACGCGAATTTCGGCAGGGAAGGGGTCGCTGGCCGGCAAGCCGTTGGTCAGCAGCGTCACCGAGCCTACCACCGGCAGCAGTTCTTTGGCTTCATGCAGCGCGTAACGGGCGTTGCCCAGCACCGCCACACGTTTGCCGCGGTAAAAAAAGGCGTCGCATACGGCGCAGTAGCTGACGCCGCGGCCTTCCAATTGCGCAAGGCCGGCAATGCGCGGCGCTTTTCGCGCCGAGCCGGTGGCGATGATGACCGCCTGGGCATCGTATTCTTCGGTGGCAGTCTTTACGGTAAAGCCGCCGTTCCAGCTTAGGTCCACCACCTCATCGGTGACCAGCTCAACGCCCAAAGCCTGCGCCTGCTTCCAGCCGGATTCCACCAAATCCACGCCGGTAGAAGCGATGGAGTAGCCGAAATAGTTCTGAATTTTTTCAGCCTTAGCCAACGCGCCGTGATCTTTGCCGACGACGGTGACCGACAGACCCGCCCGTTTGATATACAGCGCCGCCGAGATGCCCGCAGGACCTTTGCCGATGATAACAATATCTCGCATCATATCGATTGCCTCCCGAACGCCGTCAAGGCGCAATGATGCGCACTTTTCGGCGGATTATTTATTTCTAATGATACCCGAAAATCAACGTTTTTGACAGCCGCAAATGCCAACGGCAGCCGGCGGCACAGCCCGCGACGGCAGATCGCGCCGTCGGTGCGGTACTACATTCTTAGTATAGGCTGCACCCTGGCCGTTGTATGTAACTTCGTCACAATAATTGCCCGGGAAATGACAACAAATAGCAGCACGTGCCGGAATAGGCCGGCGGGCCCACCGCTGCAGCCTTCGCCGGCAAC
>JAQVWW010000171.1 GCA_028709505.1 Eubacteriales bacterium | reverse complement strand
CGGGCATGCTCAAGGCCATCCCGCCGATGCAGGAAGTGTTCGACATGGCCGGCCTGGAGCTGCCGGAAATTTTGGGCAAGCGCAAGCCCGAGGCCGCTTTGGCCGCCGGCGAAGAAACGCCGCAGGCGTAAGAAAATATTGTAAAATCGCTCCGGCCGAGGCTGTTGCAGCGAAGCGTGAGAAGGCGGCAAGCTTGATTTGCCGCCTTCGTTTTGCCTGCGCAAGCGTCGCGTCGCGCGTGTCAAAGCCCAACTTACCGGGCAGATATCGGGCACGTATGCTGTAACCATGGCCGCACGGGAAATGAAACAGCGGCCGTAGCGCGTTGCTGCCTGCCGGAGAAAAGCAGAAATGGATGTCGGGGGGTGGTTAAGATCGATTTATATCATTATTTTGATAGCACCATCGGATCATTTATCAGCCTATCGGACATGCCCATGGACGGAGCAAAAGCTGTCTTGGCCGCGATAAAGGCAAACAAACCCAAATCGGAAAGCGCGCAGCGGCACGACAGATATGTGGAGTATAGGCGCAATTGCGAGAATATCATCCGGGCGGAGTTTGCCCGAAAGGGGGGCGTAATCCGCAGGGAATCGCCGCATGATAGGGTGGTCGAGCATAAGCCCATGGCTGAGCACCTGGTTTGAAAACAGCGCGTTTATCAAAATTCCCATCGAGGAAATTGAGATAGAGACCGTCTCCTTTACGGTTGGCGGTTCGATGCCCACATTCAGCCCGTCCGTTCAGGACGGCAAGGAGTACCGGGAAAAGCGGTATACCTATGATAAACAGGAACCGTGACAGGGAAGTACGGACTGCCGCAGCATTGGAATGATGACGGGAAACATGGCCCGGAACGATATATGGAAGCGCACATAGGGAGCGATGAAACCATGGATCAATACCGGGCAGCCGGCGCCGGGGGGGCCTTTTTGGGGGGCGCCGGTGTAAAAAGCCGCCCAAAAGCGGCACACCCGGCTGCGCCGCCGCGGCAGTTAACACAATGGATACAAGATGTTTATAGCCCGAAACTTGACGATAGATGCCGCTGCGGTATAATAAGAATCGTAAAGAACACATCTTGGAGGTGCAATCTTGACTACCAAAGCGGCTTATCGAAGCCTGACGAAATTCGTGACGGTCCTGATGACGGCGGTGCTGCTGCTGGGATGGGCGATGCCCCTTTCTACAAGCGCGGGCACGGCCTATGCGGCGCCCAGTGAGACGCTGCGTCAGGGCGCTAAGGGCGACGACGTAAAAACGCTGCAGCAGGCCTTGATTGACCAGGGATATTTAAAGGGCAGGGCCGACGGCGTCTTCGGCACGGCGACGCTGGCCGCGGTCAAAGCTTTTCAAAAGGCCAAGGGGCTGACCCAGGACGGCGCGGTGGGTACTGCCACGTGGAACAAACTGATGGAGAAGACCAACGCTACGCTGAAGTTTGGCGCCCAGGGCACGGCGGTAGCCACGCTGCAGAAGGCCCTCATTGAGAAAAAATATTTGACCGGCTCGGCCGACGGCAAGTTCGGCAACGCCACGCTGGCGGCGGTGAAGGCTTTCCAGAAGGCCAACGGCTTAACCGCCGACGGCACCGTGGGCGCGGCCACGTGGGCAAAGCTGAACAATTCTTCCTCTTCCGGCGGCTCAAGCTCCGCTTCGGGCACGCGGGGCACACTGCGCGTGGGCGCCCAGGGCGACGATGTAAAAACGCTGCAGCAGAAGCTGGCCAATAAGGGATATCTGAAAGGCTCGGCCGACGGTAAGTTTGGCAACGGCACGCTGGCGGCGGTGAAGGCCTTCCAGAAGGCTATGAACGTCAAACAGGACGGCGTGGTGGGCCCCACCACGTGGGCGCTGCTGATGTTCAGCCGTACGCTGCGCCAGGGCAGCAGCGGCGACGACGTCAAAGAGCTGCAGACCATCTTAAAGAAGCTGGGATATCTGAGCGGCACCGCCGACGGTAAGTTCGGCGCCGCCACCAAAAAGGCGGTCATAGCGCTGCAAAAGGCGCGGGGCCTAACCGCCGATGGCGTAGCCGGCAGCAACACGTTTGCCAAGCTGTACGCCACCAGCTCCGCGGCAAAGAGCAGCACCACCACCAGCAGCTCAAAGGCTTCTTTGAGTATGGGTCAGCAGATAGTCGAATACGCCAAGAATTTTCTGGGTATCCCCTATGTGTACGGCGCCGAAAGCCCCAGCGTCGGGTTTGACTGCTCAGGCCTGACCTGGTACGTGCTGAAGCACTTTGGCATCAGCGCACCGCGCAGCAGCACCGGATACGCCTCGGCCGGCACCGCCGTCTCATCGATGGCCGACGCCCAGCCCGGCGACATCCTCTGCTTCCGCAACCCGGTGGGCCATGTGGGCATCTACGTGGGCAACGGCCTGTACCTGCATGCGCCGCAGACCGGCGAGGTGGTCAAGATAGCCACGCTCAACCGCACGCCCAGCTACATTCGGCGGTTTGCCAAATAGTAAAACAGCATCAAAGCCCGGAAGGCAGCTTCCGGGCTTTTATATTGCGTTCGTTGCAACAGGCCGCTATGACGCGGGCAAAAATATAGGCAATGCGGGAGTTCCATCCGAAGCGGTAAGCGTATGCCGCCCAACCGGAAAAGTAGGGCCGGATAAAAGCCGGCTTTTTCGCCCTGGAAGGATGTGGTATGATGGGCATATCCGTTGATGGAAGATAAACACATAGGGGAGAGTGTCGGCATGTTTGAATATAGGGCGGCCACGGCAGAAGATTTGGAAAAAATATGGCAAAAGGATGTTGCGCAAAATGCCGGGGATGAGCGCTGGCCCCGCTGGAAGGCCGAATATGTGGAAAATAACCGAACGGGACAGTGCAAAACTTTTGTTGTGCTGCGGGAGGGGGAGCCTGTCGGGCAGGGCACGCTGCTGTTTTCCCCCGCGTGCAGCGCGGTACTGGGGCAGAGGGAACTGGCCGATGAAGGGAACATCGCCAACGTCAACGCGCTGCGCATCACAAAGGAATGGGAGGGCGGCGGGCACATCTCCAAACTGATGCGGCTGATGGAGCAATGGGCGGCAAACGCCGGCTACCGGCAGCTTACCATAGGCGTGGAAGCCCGGGAGAGCCGCAACCTGGCCATCTATCTGCACTGGGGATATGATAGGTTTGTAAAGGGCCAAGTGGAGGACGGTGTTTTGCTTCTGTATTATGCCAAGCGCCTTGCTTAGCGCCCCAACGCGGCAGCCGATACAAAAACGCGCCCGGAGCTTTCCGGGCGCGTTTGTTGCCGGGCGGCCCTGTAAAGGCGCCTGCGGGCCCGCGCCAAAGTCGATAAATTGGCCTGTGCCTTTTTTAAAGGGAACGCTCCCGGCGATGTCCGGAGCAAAGCCCCGTCCTCCCCCAGCGCCGGGTACGATAAAAAGACACGATGGCGGCGCGTCGGTACGGTTGCGCAAGGCACGGATGACCTGCGCGGACGAAGACGGGTTTCGCTCGCAGAGCAGCAGCTATCGTAAAAAAATGCGCCCCGCCGCTTTCGCGGCAAAGGCGGGCCGGCCTGCCAAAGAGGTTGTTTGGCCTATTTGGCGGTGCGACCCACTCCCGGGGCACGTCGTCAGAGCAAAGGCGCATCCAATTTTTAACAACGGTTTTCGGCGGGTGATAACTACCGCGTCAAAAGGGTGTACGTAGCGTCGTCATAGGGAATGTCCGCGGTTATTTATCAGGCAGATACCGGTAAGCAAAGCGTGCAGGTGTTCCGCGACGGTAAACCGTCACGGCGGCTCGTACAGAACCCGGCGGGCAAAAGGGTTATATAACCCCATACGCCTTCGCCGCTTTGGCGGCGAAGGCGTATGCAAAGCAGAGTTGCCGGGCGGCGTGGGCGCTATTGCGCGCCGTCGTAGGCCTTTATCAGGATGGCTTCCAGGTCGGTTACGCGGGGCTGCTTGCAGTTGGCGGTGGTGCACTGGTCTTCGTAGGCGTGGTCGGCCAGCGTGGGCACCCTGCTGAGGAATTCGTCACGGCTGACGATGCCGGCGTCGGCCAGCGAGTCGGGCATGTTCAGCTCCTTCATCAGGTCGCGGATGGCCTTGACGAGGCTGGCTACACCCTCCTCGACGGTGGCGCAGGGCAGGCCCAGCGTACGGGCGATATTGGCATAGCGCTCATCGGCCACGAACTTCTCATACTTGGGCCACGTGGCAAACTTTTCGGGCTTCTTGGCGTTATACT
>JAQVWW010000170.1 GCA_028709505.1 Eubacteriales bacterium | reverse complement strand
CATCAAAATCAAAAGGCTTTACAAAATAGGCGTCGGCGCCCAGTTCCAGCGCCTGTAGCGTCACGCGGTCCTGTCCCAGCGCCGAAAACATCGCAACCTTAGGGCGGCGGGGCATATCCAGCCTCTCCAGCACCGTCATGCCGTCCAGATGGGGCATAATGATATCCAGCAGCAGCAAATCAGGCGCGCATTGCTGCACGCCTGAGAGGGCCTGCAACCCGTCGTGGGCACAGCCTACTACGTCAAACTGGCCGTTTTGCGTCAGCACATCGCGCAGCATTTCCACCAGCTGCGTATTGTCGTCGGCAATGAAGGTACGGATTGCCATGCACTTTTCCCCCATCTTTCCTATTTTGATTATAGAAGATGGGGGATAAAAAATCTATTTGAATATTCGCTCATTCGCCGCCTTGCTCGGTCTCAAGCATCCATTCTATGAAGATACCATGCCCGCGGGTGGGATCGTTGATAAATACATGCGTTACGGCCCCGATAATGCAGCCGTTTTGTATGATGGGGCTGCCGCTCATCCCCTGCACGATGCCGCCGGTACGCTTAAGCAACGTCGGATCGGTCACCTCGATGACCATGCCCTTGGCGGCGGGCTGGCTCTGGGGCGTGACGCGGATGATTGTAACGTCATAGGCCTTGACGCCGTCGCCGTCCACCGTCGAGAGAATCTGCGCCGGGCCGGTGACGACGGCGCTTTGGGGCGCCACCGGGATGGGCTGCTGGTAGACCTCGCTGGTCAGCTTTTGCACCGCTTTGCCGTAAATGCCAAAGCGCGTGTTTTGCACAATGCTTCCCACGGTGCCGGTATCCTCGGTAAAATAGCCTTTCAATTCGCCGGGTGCGCCCTTGGTACCCAGCTGCACATCTACAATGTGCGAATACAGCACCAGCCCCTGCTTGACCGACAGCAGCGCGCCGGTATCCAGGTCGGTGATGGCGTGGCCCAGCGCGCCAAAGTTGCCGTCGTCGGGGTCATAGTAGGTCAGCGTACCCACGCCGGCGGTGCTGTCGCGCACCCAGACGCCCAGCCTCCAGCTGCCGTCCTGCTTATCGCGCAGCGGTTGTATGGGTATGGTAAGCTGCGCCGCGTCACGCTGTACGCTCAGCTGCAGCGCGTCGCCGCCGTCGTACTTTTCCACCAACCGGGCCAGGTGCTCGGAATTTTCCACCTGCTGACCGTCTACGGCCAGTATGACGTCACCGGGGCGCAGATCGCTGTCGCGGGCGGGCGATGTGACCACGTCGCTGTCCGACACGATATCGCTGCGTCCCACCACCAGCACGCCGTTGGTCTGCATGGCCACGCCGATAGACTGCCCGCCGGGAATGAGCATCTTCTGCGGCGACACGACCACATCAATTTTTTTAACCGGCACCAGCCCGAAAAGCTTCAGCTCCAGCTGTGTGTTGCCGCAAGAGACCGGGTCCAGCTGCAGGTCGCCGCCCAGCGTGTCACCTTCCACGCCCAGCACGTTGGCGTCCTGGGGCTGCGCCGGCAGCGAGAAGCCCAAGTTTAATCCCTGCGATTGGCCCAGCTGCAAATTGAGCGTATCGGGCAACGAAAAGAATGTCTTAACCGGCGACGAGTAGTTCAGCGCCAGCAGCGCCAGCGACAGTGCCCAGCCGGCAATTCGTTTTATCTGTTTTTTGCTTTGTCTCATACCATGTTCCTTCCCAAACTATCATCGGTTCACATTGGCTAGTTTGGGTTGTATTGGCGCGGCTGATACGAGGACAAAATTAAAACAAATGTGAAATAGTACTAATTTTTAAAATGCATGAAAATAAAAGAAAGGGTCGCGACGAATTTTGGCGAAAGCGCGCAGACACCGCCGACCCATTTTTACAGGGACAATCCGCACCCCGTCCGTGCGTCGGAGTCGACTTACTTTTTACCGATCATTTTCCAAATATACAGCGCCGGCAAAACAAAAAACACGCTGCGCAGGCACCCGCCGCCACTGCGGTAAGGGTAGTACCGGTTGGCATGGAACCGCGCCGAACCGTTCGCATCAAACCCCCCAACGTTTTTTCATGCAACGACTCCTTTGGGGTTATTGGCAGGAACAGCGCGCCCGCCTTATCCATAAGGGTAACACCGGCTCTCTGCCAAATACGGCCGAAGCGTTGCGATTTTATTTTTTGGGAGGTATGATGGCTCTATACCATCATAATGCAGGAGGGTTTGTATGGGCATACGCAACGCGGCTAAAGCGATTTTGCTGCACGAGGGCAAAATACTGCTGAACCAATGCCGCAACTGCATGGGCGATCTGTGCTATGGCCTGCCGAATGGCGCCATCTATTACGTGCTGCCCGGCGGCGGGCAGCACCAGTATGAAACGCTGGAGGAAGCCGTAGAGAGGGAATGCCTGGAAGAGTCCGGATACACGGTCAGCGCGGAGCGGCTGGCGGCGGTGTGTGAGGAAATTTTTTTAAATGAACGCTTGCGCGCCCAGTATGAAGCCTACTCCCATACGGTGTATTTTATATTCCTGTGCCGGCTTACCGGCGCACCGCAGCAACCGCCCACCCAGAAAGATAGGGACATGCTGCAAAGCCAGTGGATAGATGTAGCCGCTGTCAAAGACCTGCCGCTCTACCCGCGGGTTCTTCGCACACAGCTGGATAAAATTTTGCAAGCGTCGAATACGCTCTTTCTAGACTCCCAGCGAATACCGTAGCAACCCCTATGGCAAATAAAAAACCGCCGGCGAAAAAGTTTTCCGCCGGCGATTTTTTTAACCGTTATTGCAAGATGCGCAGCAGCGTTTCGCCCACACGGCCCATCTGCTCGTCGGTGCCGATGGTGATGCGCAGATAGTTTCCGATACGTTCGGGCCGCGTGAAGTGCCGTACCAGAATGCCCCAGTCCTTTAGCTGCGCCGCCAGCGTTGCCGCGTCGTATTGGGGGTGCGTGACGAACAGGAAGTTGGCCTGGGACGGGCAGACGGCAAAGCCCATATTGGTCAGCATGGCGGCGGTGCGCTGCCGGGTGGCCACAATTTTGCGGCAGTTCTGCCGGGCGTAGGCGTCGTCCAGTATGGCGGCGCGGGCGCCGGCCTGGGTCATGGCGTCCAGCGGATAGGAGTTAAACGAGTTCTTCACGGCGGCGACGCCGGCAATGAGCGCCGGGTGGGCCATGATGTAGCCGCAGCGGATGCCGGCCAGCGAGTGGGACTTGGACAACGTGCGCACGATAGCCAGATTGGGGTGCTTTTCCAACAGGCTCACGGCACTTTGGGGCGCGAACAGGATGTACGCCTCGTCCACCAGCACCGGCACGTCGGCGTGTTCGGCCAGCAGGCTGTGCAGCGCCTCCACCGTATGATAGATGCCGGTGGGCGCGTTGGGGTTTGGGAAAACGATACCGCAGCAGGGCTGCCGGTAAGAAGCAAAGTCGATGCCCAGCTTATCGTCCAGCGGCACCGTGCAAAAATCGATGCCGTACAGCTGGCAATAGACCGGATAAAAGCTATAGGTGATATCCGGGAACAGCAGCGGCTTATCGCCGCCGAAAAACGCCTGAAAGGCCACTGCCAGCACCTCGTCGGAGCCGTTGCCGCAGTATACCCAATCCCTTGACGGCAGGCCCTCCACTTGGGCGATGGCGTCGCGCAGCGCCTCCATCTCGGGCGGAGGATATAACGCCAAATCACCCAGCGTGCCGCGTATCGCCTCATCCACGTTGGGCGACTGGCGGTAGGGGTTTTCGTTGGTATTGAGCTTAATATAGCGCTTGTCCTTGGGCTGCTCGCCGGGCACATAAGACCGGATGCGCCGGGCCAGCGGACTTAACAAATGTTCCATGGGCATCTCTCCGCATTTTTTCTATTCTATCAGGCAAAATTATAAGCCCAAAGCCGCGTTCTGTCCAGAAAATTGCGAAAATACTGCCTTTTTAGCCGGCGCGCTGCTATGGAATGCAGTTTCACAAGCGGCATCGCAAAAAGGCAAACCAATGGGCACCGCATCGTTTCTTCCCTTGCAATGGAAAAACCCGATAGGCATACCCATGGTTATCCATAAGGTGGCTCCGCGCAACGCCTGGCCCTATACACCCTGCCGGCCGAATCCCAAACACGCCTTGCCCATCCCACCCGCCCTCCTGCCAACATCTTCAAAAGCACCCCGCCTATCGCCCACCACCGCCCCGCGCAGCGGCCGTTTCAAGGGGGTAAAGGGGGTTCGCTAAGGGGGGCTTAGGGGGGAAATCGGAATCCCCCCTGTCCCCCTTGGCATGAAA
>JAQVWW010000169.1 GCA_028709505.1 Eubacteriales bacterium | reverse complement strand
CACCGGTGGTCGAGTCCCAAAAGCGGCAGGTGTCCGGCGAAATTTCGTCGGCCAGCACAATTTCCCCTTGAAAGAGACCGAATTCCAGCTTAAAATCGATCAGCTCGATGTTCATCGTTTTTAAATACTCGGACAGCACGTCGTTGACCTTGAAGGAATAGGCGGCAATCTGCTGCATCTGCTGCTCTGTGGCGATGCCCAGCGCGGCGATGTGATAGTCGTTTATCATCGGGTCGCCCAGCGCGTCGTCTTTATACGAATATTCCAGCACCGTCTTTTTTAGCTTGGTGCCTTCGGCCAGGCCCAGGCGCTTGGAAAGGCTGCCGGCTGCGATGTTGCGCACGATGACCTCCACCGGCACAATCTCCACATGCTTGACCAGCGTATCGCGATCGCTGAGCTCCTCCACCAGATGGGTGGGGATGCCATGGCGCTCCAGCAGGCGAAACAGGTGGTTGGACACCTTGTTGTTGACGATGCCTTTGCCTACGATGGTGCCCTTTTTCAGGCCGTTAAAGGCCGTGGCGTCGTCCTTATAAGAGACCACCACCCAGTCGGGATTGGATGTGCGAAAGACCTTCTTGGCCTTCCCCTCATACAGCTGTTCCATCCTTTGAAATTCCATGCTAGAGCGCCCCCTTTTGTAAATTTTGATCGGCTTGCGCCACTTTATTTGCCATTTCAGCCTTAAAATCGGCCAGTTTCGCGTTCAGCTCGTCATAACGCAGCGCCAGTATTTGTGCCGCCAGTATGGCGGCGTTCTCGGCGGCGTCGATGCCCACTGTAGCCACCGGCACGCCGGGCGGCATCTGCACGATGGATAGCAGCGAGTCCATCCCATCCAAAAACGACGACTTGACGGGAATGCCGATGACGGGCAGCGTGGTAAACGCGGCCAGCACGCCGGGCAAATGCGCCGCTTTGCCTGCGGCGGCAAGGATCAGGTCAAATCCATTTTCCCGGGCTGATTTTGAAAAATCCGCAGCAATATCCGGCGTTCTGTGCGCCGACATGATGCGGACTTCGGTCTTAATCTGGAAGGCTTGCAGCCGTTTTATCGCAGGCTGCAGCGCGGCCAAGTCTGATTGGCTTCCCATAATCAACGCTACCTTTGGCATGGTGATTCCTCCCCATTGGTTCTGCTCTTAGCATAGCAGAAGCAACAGGGTTTAGCAAGATAAAACAAGAACTATTTTTGCACGCAAAATACAAACGTTCGTGTTTTTGCGCCGATTGTTTTAGAATAACCAAAATAATACGCAAATATGCCGTGCTATTTGCCGGAAGCAATTTTATTTCCGATTATGCATCTGCAGCAATGCCGCGCCGTTTTAGCAGGGCGACGGCGATGCGGGCCGGGCGATTTATGCCGAGCTTGATGTCTCTTCCGTCGCCGGGCGGGCGTTTTTTTAATGTTTTGCATGTTACACTGCCGGTAAGGCAATACGCGGCAAAGGAGAAACGACGCCTTCAACGCCGGCGCGGCGACAATCTGTATCCAAAGTTCCGCCCTGGCGCGAGGTGCCTGTAGCCTTTGGGCTGCCCTATTGTGCCGCTTGGCGTCTGGCCCGGCGATGCGCCAAAGCACCCGTCCAGGTCCTGAGCAATCGGGTTTATCGGCGCCGTTTTCCACTTTACAACAATCGCCTCGCGCTTTTTTCGCCCGGCGCGGCTTCCCCTTCCCCATTCGTTCAAAGGGCGACACAAAAACACCCCGCCGGAGCCGTCCGGCGGGGTGTACGCAGCCAGTATTATTAGGCTATTCTGAGAAAATACAAAATCAGCGAAGGAAATATGATGCTGCAGGACAGCACAGACATCCGCGCCCAGATGACGCCGCGCTCCAGCTGCGACAAGTCTTCGGGCACCGAACGCTTTTTGCCAATAAACAAACTGTACCCAACCAGCAGCACAAAGGCAATCAGACTGGCCATGAATACCGTGGCCGACAAGACCTGCGCCTGTGGGAACAGATCTTTTATCCATCCGCCTATCGCCCGGACCTGCAGCGTAGCGCCGGATAACGCCGGCAATATGCCGCTGTTGACCATCTCCAGCGTAAAATTATTGGGCCACTGGATAAACAGCATCAGCACATGCCCCAGGCCAATCATCGTGTCCGTCACCACTGCCGCTTTGAAGTTTTTGACCAGCAACAGGCACAGCGCCACAAACGGATACAAGATGACCAGCCATTGGGGATGCCATTCGATATAAAGGAAGAAAAAACTGTACGCCGCCAGCGGAACGAAGGCCGCCCAGTATTTTTTCTCCTCTGCGTCGGGTTTTACAAAGTAGCAGGCAAAACAAAGCAATGCAAAGCACGTGACGAACGCATACGTGCCGCCTTTTGCCGCGGGAAAGCCCAGGTTGAACAGCCGGCCGGTAAAATTATAAATTCCTTGCATGGCGCTCTGCGTCGGAGCGTACCCCGGGTCAAAGCCGGCCAATACGCGGGTGAACACCAGCGCCGAGGCGCCGATAACGCCGTATTTGAGCAGGTGCCATATGCGCTTTTCGCGCAGCAGCAGCAACGGCACAAAGACAAACAGCGCAAACATCTTAAAACACAGCGCCGCCGCCATCACCAGCGAAAATAGCCCAAGCTTATCCTCCAGATAGAAATGCAGCGCCCACAGCGTAAAAAACACCGACAGAATGTCCAGCTGCCCAAACATGCACGTGCCGTACAGCACCGCCGGGCTGGATAAAAACAACAGGCTAGCCCATTTGCTGCGCGGGGCATCCAGCCCAAACTGCTTACCCACGCGGTATAACGCATAGCCGCTGCCCAACAGCGCCAGCACCACCATGTGCTTGGCGTATAGGTTCAAAAATAGGTACGACGGCATGCTCTGTGTCAGATGCCCGATGAGCTTGACCGGGAACAGCCACGCCGAAAGCGCCAGATAGATAACAAGATTGTAGTTGGCCGCATGGATGACATTCGGGTCGGCATAATAGCCGCCGGCCAACGCCTTATCCAGCACAATTTGATAAAACGACAGCACCTTCCCGTCCTTGATCACGCTTAAAAGATCGTAGGAGTGCAGCGCCGTAATCTCAATATCGCCATAGCTGTAGCAGTACAGCCCCAGCGCCACCAGGATACCCACATACGCCCAATCAAACCAGCGCGGGCGGGACGCGTCTGTCAGCCGCGCCATCAACGCCTTCATGCTCACCATACGTCCCCCTAAACGCTTTTTTCTATCAGCGCGCGGTCGTGCTCCACCATGCGCCGCACCAATTCGTCAAAGGAGACTTCACGCTGCCAGCCCAGCTGCGTTTCGGCCTTGGACGCATCGCCGATGAGCAGTTCCACCTCGGCCGGGCGAAAAAACCGCGGGTTGACCCGCACAACCACGTTGCCGTCGGCGTCATTTACGGCAATTTCATCTTGCCCACTGCCCTGCCACGTCAGCGCGATGCCCAGGCAGGCGAAGGCGCGGTTGACAAATTCGCGCACGGTGCGCGTTTCGTTGGTGGCGATGACGTAGTCGTCGGGAGTGTCCTGCTGCAGCATCAGCCACATGGCGCGCACGTAATCCTGCGAGTGGCCCCAATCGCGCTGCGCATCCATATTGCCCAGCTCCAGGCAGTCCTGCAGGCCCAACGCAATGCGCACGGCTGCGTCGGTGATTTTACGCGTGACAAACTCCTTGCCCCGCCGTTCAGACTCGTGGTTAAACAGAATGCCCGAACAGGCGTATAGGCCAAAGCTTTCGCGGTAATTCTTTGTAATCCAGTGGCCGTACAGCTTGGCCACGCCGTAGGGGCTGCGCGGATAAAACGGCGTGGTCTCCTTTTGCGGAATCTCCTGCACCAGGCCGAACATCTCCGACGTAGACGCCTGATAAAAGCGCGCGTCAGGCTTTATCAGCCGGATGGCCTCCAGCATGTTGGCTACGCCCAGCGCGTTGATGTCGGCGGTGGCCAGCGGTTGCTCCCAGCTGGTAGCTACGAACGACTGGGCGGCCAGATTGTACACCTCGTCGGGCAGCGCGCGCTGCATCGCGTTCATCAGCGACACGATATCGGTCATATCGGCGTAGATAAAATGGATTTTATCGCGGATATGGGTCACGTTGCCGTAATCGACAACGCTTTTACGCCGCATAATACCGTACACGTCATACCCTTTTTCCAGCAGCAGTTCGGCCAGATAGGAGCCGTCCTGTCCGGTCACGCCGGTGATCAATGCCCGCTTTGTATGTTTCATGCTGTATACTCCTTACTGCTAGTTTAGTTGCGGTATGTGAT
>JAQVWW010000168.1 GCA_028709505.1 Eubacteriales bacterium | reverse complement strand
GGCTGAGCGGCTACAGCTGGATATTCGGTATCACGTGCCTGTTCGGCATTGCCGATATCGCCTGTTTTGCCTTCATCAGCGATGTGCCCATGAAGGAGCCCTCGCAGAAAGTATCGCTGCGCTCGGTTGTGGGCCGGGCGCTGCGCAGCGGCGAATATAAGCGCTTTGTGTTGTTCTGGATGATGTGGATATTCACCGGTTCGCTCTACGCACCGTATATCAACATGTATACGCTGGGGCCTTTGGGCTTTTCGCTGGCGCAGACCACCATATTCGGCCAGGTGGTCTCGTCGCTGGCGGCGATATTTATGGTGCAGTGGTGGGGACGTAAGCTGGACGCCCACGGCAACCAATGGGTTATCCGCCGCGTGGGCACCGTGGCCTGCTCGGCGGTGCTGGTATGGATATTCGTCTCTCCTGCACATGGCGCCACCGCCGCCAACATTGTCCCCTATTTCGTTTACTGCTTAAGCACCGGGCTTGTGTTCTGCGGCATAGATGTCACGCTGCAGAAAATGCTGATGACGTCGACGCCGCTTGAAAACCGCTCCCTGTTCATCGCGCTGTATTCGCTGACCACGGCGGTGCTGGGCGCGGCGCTGGGCAACCTGGCCGGCGGCTGGCTGCTCAAGCAGCTGGGCGACATCTCGTTTACGTTCCTGGGCATTTGGTTTGACCGCTATAAGCTGATGTTCTTTTTTGGCGCGGCGCTGCGGCTGACGGTGATGCTGTATATGCTGCCCGGCCTTACCAAGGGCGAAGAAGAAATTGCTGTCTAACCCTTTGGCAATTATGCTATAATAAAAAAGCAAATTGCCCCATGGAAGGATGAACCATATGAACGCACAGGCATTGCCCACCCGCGCCCAGGCCGATAAAGAGTTTTGCTGGCATCTGGAGGATATCTTCGCCACCGATGCGGCGTGGGAGGACGATTATCGGCAGACGCAAACGCGTATGCAGGCTTTCGCGCAGCACAAAGGGACGCTGGGCCAGTCGCCGGGCCACCTGCAGGCGGTGCTGGACGAGATGACGCAACTGCTGTGGCAGAGCGAAAGGCTCTATGTCTACGCCCGCATGCGCAGGGACGAGGACAACGCCAACGCTTTCTATCAGGCGCTGGCCGACCGGGCCGCGTCGCTGAGCGTGGCGCTGGGCGGCGAACTGGCCTTTGTCGAGCCGGAGATACTCTCTATCGACGCCGACGTGCTGGCCGCCTGGCAGCGCGGGGCCGAAGGTTTGGCGCCCTACCGCTATTATCTGGATACGGTGGCGCGCCGCCGCGCACACACGCTGGACGCACAGCAGGAACGGCTGCTGGCCATGGCCGGCGAGCTGGGCGAAGCGCCGCATACCATTTTTTCGATGCTCAATGACGCCGATCTGACCTTCCCCACCATCCTGGGCGAGGACGGCCAGCCGGTGCAGATTACCCACGGCCGCTACATCCCGCTGATGGAGAGTCGCGATCGCCGCGTGCGCCAGGCCGCTTATGAGGGGCTTTATGCCACCTTTGCGTCCTTTCGCAATACGTTGGCCGCCGCATACGCGGCCAGCGTGAAAAAAGATATTTTCTTTGCGCGGACGCACAACTTCCCGTCGGCGCTGCAGGCCAGCCTGGAAGACGACGCCGTGCCGGTTGCGGTGTACGACGCGCTCATCGACGCCGTGCGCGACCGGCTGCCGGCGCTGTACCGGTATATGGACATCCGGCGCCGCGCGCTGGGCGTGGACGAGTTGCGCCTGTATGACATCTATACCCCCATCGTGCAGGATGTGGACGTGCGCTATACGTATGCCCAGGCGCAGGATGTGGTCCGCCGGGGCCTGTCGGCGCTGGGACAGGATTACATCGACACGATGATGCACGGCATCCGCCAGGGCGGCTGGGTGGATGTCTATGAGAACCAGAACAAGACGTCCGGCGCTTACAGCTGGGGCGTGTGGGGCACGCACCCGTATGTGCTGCTCAACTGGAACGACACACTGGACAATACCTTTACGCTGGCCCATGAGCTGGGCCACGCCATGCACACGCACCTGGCCGACAGCAGCCAGACTTTCCTCAACAGCCAGTATCCGCTGATTCTGGCCGAGGTGGCGTCCACCACCAATGAAATTCTGCTGGCCAACCATCTGCTGCGTACGCTGACCGATAAAAGGCAGCGGCTGCTCCTGCTCAATTACATGCTGGAACAGATTCGCACCACCGTCATCCGCCAGACGATGTTTGCCGAGTTTGAAAAAAAGACCCATGCGCTGGCCGAGGACGGCCAGGCGCTGACGCCCGAAAGCCTAAGCGCGCTGTACCGGCAGCTGGTCGAGGATTATTTCGGCCCCGGCGTGGTGGCCGACGATCACATCGCCATGGAGTGGGCGCGCATTCCGCATTTTTACCGGGCGTTTTACGTGTATAAATATGCGGTGGGCTTTTCCGCCGCGCTGGCCTTTGCCGATATGGTGCAAAGCGGCGCCGACGGCCGGGAACGGTATCTGGATTTCCTGCGCTCCGGTGGCTCGGATTATCCGCTGGAGCTGCTGAAGAAGGCCGGCGTGGATCTGTCCCAGCCCGATACGGTGGCCCATTGCCTGGATTATTTTGCCCGGCTGGTGGAGGAGTTTGAGAGCCTGATGGATTGATCCGTTACAACCGCTTTCGCGCTGCTTGTGCGGGCGCCGTGGCGTCGGGGGGACCGCGCCAGCTCGATACAGGCCTGGTATACCATCGTTTATCAACCATACAAATGCGAGGAGGAATTATCGTGAAAAAATTTACTGTTTTATCGTTAATTGTATTGCTGCTGTGCTTCCCGTTCTTCTCGGGCTGTTCCAACGTGCGCAACATGGTGGTTGGGCAGTGGAAACTGGAAGGCATCACCGATGATACCGGCAAAATGAGCGAATCGATGTTCAGCGTCGCGGTGGAGATCTACAAAGACGGCAGCGTTGATTTGCTGGGCGGCTATTATGGCAAGTACACCATCGACCGCAGCAACTTCACCTTTGAAGGCCGGGACGGCGATGTGTATTATTCGGGCAGTTTCGATGTGAACGCCACCGAGTTGTATCTGTATTTGGATCAGCAGAATATGAATTTGTATTTTACCCGTGTAACCGACACCGGCACGGCGCAATAATCCAAAGGCTTTTTCTAAAACCAGGCAACACGTGCGCATTGCCTGGTTTTTTCATTTGGTAGGCCGTACAGCCTTTTCCCTGGCCCGGACCGCGGTATATCGGGGAACGCGCAGCCGGCTTGCCAAGCAGGGTTTGTTGCGCTGTGCAGCTTGCTTAAACGGTTGGGCAGGCCCTGTCCCCCCGCGAATCTTCCGGGATAGGACACAAACAGGCGACGCAATTTACGCCGCCTGGAAAATAACATGCAACTATGCGCCAGTCCGCTACCTGCTGCGGCGGGAGCTTTCCCGGCGCTTTTCGCTGACGCCGCGGGTCTTGTGCCGTTCGCGCAGTATCAGTGTCAACAGCACACCCAGCGCCGCAATGAGCAGCACCGACACGACGCCGATGATGATAAGGACGGTGCTCAGGCGCGTGCTGGCCGATTTTTCGTCTGCTTCCGGCGTGGCGGTGGGCGCCAGGCCCACCGTGATGTCTACGGCATTGCTGGCTACCGAATACTCGGCGTCAGTGCCGGCGTTGACCAGCAGATGGAACACCTGCTGGCCGCTTTGTTGAACCGGCAGCGTGTATTCCACCGTCTGGCTGCCCACGGCCAGCGCGGCAATGGTCTTGATGACGTTATTCTGCGCGTCGGTAATCATCACGTTGGCCACTTCGCCGGCGCCGTAGTTGCTCACGGTAAGAACAAAGAGCACCTCGCCGGGTTGGGCAAGCTCTGTGGTGCCGGCCTGCGCCGATAGGGTCAGGTCATACTGGGGCTTTTGGTTCTCCACGGCTATGGTCAGCGTGTTGGACTGGGTCTTAAATTCCTTACCCTGGGCGTCATTGGCCGTCAGCGTACAGGAATAGTCACTCGTGCTGACCGCCGTCACCGCGCGCTGGAACGTGCGGGTAGCGCCTACCTCCAGCGATTCGGCGTCATATAGCTTTTCGCCGGTGGCGGCATCGTTGACTGTGAAAGCGCCCAGCTTTAGGTTGCCGATGTTTTTGATGGTATACAGCAGCTTAATCTTGTCACCGGCGTTTACTTTGTCCTGTTCGCTGGAGATGATTACCTGTACCGATGGACGGGACACTTCGATTTCCCTTTTATCCAGCGTCATATTGTAGGTTTTGCCGCCGGCC
>JAQVWW010000167.1:2600-4286 GCA_028709505.1 Eubacteriales bacterium | reverse complement strand
GTTTGATGGCGTAGCGGCGGCCGGGCAGGGCCACCAGCACGCCATCAAACGGGGAGTATAACCGGATGCAAAAAGTCATTGTCATAGGCGCCGGATTGGCCGGCAGCGAGGCGGCATACCAGCTGGCCAAGCGCGGCGTGCCGGTACAGCTTTGGGAGATGAAAACCCGGCGCAAGCAGCCGGCCCACACCACCGACGGTTTTGCCGAGCTGGTGTGCAGCAATTCGCTGCGTTCCGACCGCGTGCAAAACGCCGTGGGGCTGTTAAAAGAAGAGATGCGTCGGATGGATTCGCTGATTCTGCAGGCTGCCGACGCAACCCGCGTGCCAGCCGGCGGCGCACTGGCCGTGGATAGAGAGCTGTTTTCGCAATACGTTACCCGTGCGCTGCGCGCGCTGGCGTTGGTGGACATCGTCCAAGACGAACGTACCGACATCCCGCCCGACGCGCCCTGCATCGTATCCTCGGGACCGCTGACCGACGGCGCGCTGGCCGAAGCCATCGCCGGTATCAGCCAGGCGTTTCGCCTGCACTTTCACGATGCCGTCGCCCCCATCATAGAGGCCGACAGCATTGATAAGGACAAGGCTTTTTTCTTCTCGCGGTATGACCGCGGCAGCGACTATATCAACTGCCCGATGACGCAGGAAGAGTACGACGCGTTCTATGACGCGCTCCTCACCGCGCGGCTGGCCGACCTGCATGAATTTGACAAAGACGTGAATATATTTGAAGGGTGCATGCCGGTGGAAGCCATGGCCGCCCGGGGCCGTATGACGCTGGCTTTTGGGCCGATGAAGCCGGTGGGCATCACAGACCCGCGCACCGGCCGGCAACCCTACGCCGTCGTGCAGCTGCGCCGCGAAGACGCCGCAGGCACGCTGTACAACATGGTGGGCTTTCAAACCCGGCTGGCCTGGCCCGAGCAAAAGCGCGTGTTTTCGATGATTCCGGGGCTGGAAAAGGCAAGGTTTATCCGCTACGGTGTCATGCACCGCAACACGTATCTGGATGCGCCGGGCTTTTTAAGCGATGATTTTTCGTTGCGCGAACGCCCGCTTACGTACTTTGCCGGGCAGATTACCGGCGTGGAAGGCTATGTGGAATCGGCGGCATCGGGCCTGGTGGCGGGCATTTCGCTGGCCCGCAAGCTGTTTGGCCGGCCGCCGGTGCGTTTTGGCGCCGATACGGCGCTGGGTGCGCTGGGAAACTATGTATCCCAGGGGATGGGGAATGATTTTGTACCGATGCACGCAAACTTTGGTATAATGGAGCCGATACAGGGCAAAGTCCGCGGCAAGAAGAACCGCCAGGAGGCTTATGCCCGGCGCGCGCTGGCGCGCATCGATGAAATTGCACAGGGGTTGAAAGGAGAAGCCATAGATGAAGTTTGAAGGAACGACCATCGTCGCCGTACGGCGGGACGGCAAATGCGCCATCGCCGGCGACGGGCAGGTTACCATGGGCGAAGCCGTCATTATGAAGAAGACAGCCGTCAAGGTGCGGCGCATCTATAACGGCAAGGTGGCTTGCGGCTTTGCCGGCGGCGTGGCCGACGCGTTTAGTTTGATGGAGCGCTTCGAGGCCAAGCTGGAGCAGTTCGGCGGCAATCTGCGCCGTGCGGCGGTGGAGCTGGCCCAGGATTGGCGCGGCGATAAAGTGCTCAAGAAGCTGGAGGCGCTGCTT
>JAQVWW010000167.1:0-2590 GCA_028709505.1 Eubacteriales bacterium | reverse complement strand
TTATTGCCGCCGACAGCGAAGGGCTGGTGGTGCTCTCGGGCGGCGGCGAGGTGATTGAACCCGACGACGGCGTGGCGGCCATCGGCTCAGGCGGCAACTACGCGCTGGCCGCCGCCCGGGCGCTGCAGCAGAACACCGACCTTCCGGCGCGGGAAATTGCCTATCGTTCGCTGAAGATCGCGTCGGAAATCTGTGTGTATACCAACGATCATATTACCGTGGAAGAGGTAGGTGAAGAAGCGTGACGGAACTATCCCCGGTGGAAATTGTAAACGAGCTGGATAAATATATCATCGGCCAACACAACGCCAAGCGGGCCATGGCCATTGCGCTGCGCAACCGCTACCGCCGCAGCCAACTGGCCGATGAGATGAAGATGGAAGTGACGCCCAAGAACATCATCATGGTAGGCCCCACCGGCGTGGGCAAGACCGAAATCGCCCGCCGGCTGGCGCGGCTGGTCAAGGCGCCCTTTGTCAAAGTGGAGGCCACCAAGTTTACCGAGGTGGGCTATGTGGGCCGCGATGTGGATTCGATGGTGCGCGATCTGGTCGAGGCCGCCATCCGGCTGGTTAAGGAAACCAAGACCGACGCCGTGAAGGAAGAGGCTGCCCGCCGCGCCAACGAGCGCCTGGCCAAGGCGCTGGCCCCTTCGCGCCGGGTAAAAAAAGCCCGCGGCCCGCTGGAGACGCTGATGGGCGCGCCGGCTCCCGAAGAGGAGATGGAGCCCGACGACGAGTTAAAAACCAAACGTTCGGCCATTCTGGAGCAGCTCAAACGCGGTACGCTGGAAAATATGATGGTCGAGGTGGAAGTGGAGGAGTCCCAGGGCAGCAAGGAGCTGATGCCGGGCAGCGGCATGGAGCTGAACATCGGCGATATCATGGGCGGCATCCTGCCCAAGAAGATGAAACGCCGCCGGCTGCCGGTAAAGGAAGCCCGCCATCTGCTGGAGCAGGAAGAGGCCATGAATCTCATCGATATGGACGAGGTGGAGGCCGAGGCGCTCTCGCTGGCCGAAAACCATGGCATCATCTTCATCGATGAAATCGACAAGATTGCCGGTCGCAGCGCGTCCCAGGGCCCGGACGTTTCCCGCGAGGGCGTGCAGCGCGACATCTTGCCGCTGGTGGAAGGCAGCACCATCACCACCAAATATGGGCCGGTGAAGACCGACTATATGCTGTTTATCGCCGCCGGTGCATTCCATACCGCCAAAGTCAGCGACCTTATCCCCGAGCTGCAGGGCCGCTTTCCCATCAAGGTGGAGCTGAGCAACTTGACCGAAGAGGATTTTGTGCTCATCCTGTCCCAGCCTGAAAACGCGCTTATCAAGCAGTATAGCGCGCTGCTGGAGGTGGATAACATTCACCTTACCTTTAACGAAGGCGCCCTCAAGGCCGTGGCCCACTATGCCTACGTGGCCAACGAAACCCAAGAGAATTTGGGCGCCCGCCGGCTGCACACCATCATGGAGCGGATGCTGGAGGACATCTCCTTCAACGCCAACGGCGCGCACCCGATGATAGACGTGCAGATAGACGAGGCCTACGTGCGCGAACACCTCAAGCACGCGGTGGAAGAGAAGGACATGACCAAGTACATCATCTAGCGTGGAATAAAAAAGCGGACAACGAAACTGCACCCCCAAAGTTATTTCAGCATACCATACTGTCTAACTTTGGGGGTGTGGTTTACATAGGGCGGGTTGTCCGCTTTTTTAACGATAGCCGGCCAAGCGAATTTTAGGATGGCGTATGCGGGCGGCTAAACGGTCTGTGCATTTGCAGGCCGGTCCTGGCAGCAGCCGGCCCACTGCCGGGAAACCGGCGCTCCGGCGGGTAAAGCAAAAGGGACAACCCGGCACGTTGTCCCTTTTCACTGTCAAAGATAGTATCCGCCGCCGCTTATGTCGGCAGCAGCGCCAGCAGCAGGCCGCCCAGAATCAGGCTGGCAAAGTTGGCGGCCAGCGCGTACAGCAAAGCCCGGCCTTTCGTGTGCTCTTTGAGCGCCAGCGCGAAGGCCGCCATCTCGACGACGCAAATAATGGCTTCCAGGAAGAGGTAGGCGATAAACCAATAGGCGCTCAAAAGCGGCCCGCTCAGCACCGTGTTCAGCGCCCCCTGGGTAATCAGGTTGACCAGGAGGAACACCAGCCAGCTTCGCTTGGTTCGGTAACGAAACGCCAGCAATACCAAGCCCTCAATGACCAGCGTCAGCACCACGCGCAGCGCGATAAGCAGCGCGTCGCGCAGCGGCGAGTGGCCCATCGTCAGCGTTTTGTCGGCCATGTTTAGCGTCATAAGGCTGTTGTATCTGCCGGTGGCATAGCCGGACAGCGGGCAGACAAACGAATTTTCACTGGAATCCACCAGCAGCTGCGCGCCGTCAAACGACGGTGCCTCGGGCAGATTGATCGCGCCATAATACAGACGATAATAGGCTTCCCAAGCCTTTTGGTCTTTGCTAAGCTCCACCGCCTGGGCGACGCTGCCGTCGGCAAAACGCACCGACAGCTTCAAATCTTGCGGCGGGCGGCTGACCAGTATTGTCAGCGCCGGCGGCTCGGCTGAGTTGGCCAGCGCGGCGG
>JAQVWW010000166.1 GCA_028709505.1 Eubacteriales bacterium | reverse complement strand
CTGGTCGGTGACGGTGATCCAAATATGTTGGATGACGCCGGGGCCGGCTATATCGGCCAGCAGCGCCGTCTGACCGGCTTTGACACTGATGCACGGCGCGCCTTTGCGCGATGGCCCCAGCGGACTGGCGGCCTTGCCGCCGCCGCCCGGTGCGCCGGTGGGGTTTTCTGCATTGATGGCGCGGCTGCGCCCTGTGTTCATCAGCGGCAGCGCACCCAGGCCGCCGCCGAACGGGTTTACAAACATAGCTTCCTCCTGTGTTGACGCAGGCAACAAAAGTCGCCTGTTGAAAAAGGGGTTGAGAATCTTCCTTTGCATCACCGCGCGGCTCGCCCACACGGCTGAAAAGCCGGCCGGGGAATGGTTTGGAAGATGCCGCCTCCAACCCTATGCGCAGGGGCCGTATCCTTTGCGGGCGCCTGCCGTCGAAAGGAAAGGGAAACCCAGGGCATATAGGTAGGTTACGGGCTGTATGAAGAATGTCAAACGGGTACCGCCTGCCACCCGCCGCGCAAAAAGCGCTTTCCCAGCGCGAAGGCTTTAGTACTGCTCCCTTGATGCGCGCCCAAGGACAACGCGGCCCGCCCCCTACGCCCCACGCAGTGGCCGTTTTAAGGGGGGTATAGGGGGAACGTCGAGGGGGACATAAGGGGGGAAATCGGAATCCCCCCTTGTCCTCCTTGGCATAAAACAACTTTGCCTGTTCTATTTAGGCAGTTCTCCGACCACTATCCTTCCGGTATAGCCCCACCATCACGCTTTCATCGCTCCCTGACAGCAAGCCCATGCAAAACGGCTGATCCCCGCCGGACGGCTCCTTCCAGCATTCGCCGGCGCTATTTCAGAACCGATAGCGTCCCTTCAGCATCGGCTACGCTCAGCAGCGTGTACGGCGCCTGCGGGAACACCTGCACCGAATAGCTCAGCGTGCCATCGTCGGCGCACAGCTCGATACCGGCCACGTCGTATACGACGCTCATCCGGCAGGGGCCCTCGGCCAGCCGCGGCGTTTCAAAGCGCTGCGCAAAGCCATCGTAAAAGTTGGATATGCCGGCGCGCGTGCGATCGATAAAGATGCGGTTTTGTCCGTCAACACCGAAGAGCAGCTGCTCGCCCTGGTCGTTGGACAGCATCAGCGTAAACGCCTCTTCGCCGTAGACTTCCACCAGGAAGGTACCGTCCACCGGCTGCTCTTCCTCCAGCATACGCGTATCGGCGGCGGCGTTTGTAAGGCTGTCGTGGAACTGTTGCGTCAGCACATAAACGCCGTCAATCTGCTGGATGCCCAGTACGCGGGGCAGCGTCATGGCGCCGCGGTGCGGATGGGTAGGGATGAGATTGGCGTAACGCCAATCGTTCATCCAGGCCATCAGGATGCGCTCCTCGCCGGGCGTATCGGCAAAGGTTACCGCCGCGTAGGTATCGCCGCCGGGGGTCAGATACTGCGGGTGATCCAGCCGCTGCGTCAGGCAAAACGCGCCGTTGACAAAGTCGCCGATGAAATATTGGTTGATGTTGGGCGTCATGCTGACCAGCAGCGCCCAGTGCGTATTGCCCTGCTCATCGCGCAGCGGAAAAATATCCGGGCACTCCCATACGCCCGAAAGATGGTTGCCGTCGGGGCCGAACTCGCCGGTCTTCTCCCAATGGACGAAATCATCGCTCTGGTAAAAATGCGCGCGATCGCCGGCGGCCAACACCATGCGGATACACTCTTCGCCGGGCACCTGAAAAAACTTGGGATCGCGAAAGTCGGCAATGCCGGGGTTGTCTATCACCGGGTTGCCGCCGTAGGGCACAAATGTACGCCCATCGGCGCTAAAAGCCACGCCCTGGCGCTCTTTATCGCCGTGCAGCGTATAGATGGCGACGATACCGCCGGGTGTGCCGGCCACGCCGCGAGCATCTACCATGGCGCTGCCCGAGAAGATCATGCCTTGCTCGCAGGGGGCAAGCGCAATATCCAGATGTTGCCAGTGCAGCAAATCACGGCTGACGGCATGGCCCCAGTGCATCGGCCCCCACTCTTTGCTGTGCGGATAGTGCTGATAGCACAGGTGGTACTCCCCGCCGTGGTATACCATGCCGTTGGGGTCGTTCATCCAACCCTTTTCAGGTGTGAAGTGTATCAGGGGACGATATGCGCCGTGCATGGCTCCCTCCTACAGTTGATTGCCGCAGTTGGCACAGAATTTGGCGCCGGGCGCCGCTTCGACGCCGCAATTGCCACACACGGGCTTGCTCTGATCGGCGCCGCAGTGCGAGCAAAACCGGGCATCCTCGGGCGTCATCTGCCCGCACTTGTGGCAGGGTTTCTGGGGGATGACCAGCTGCTTGCCGCAGGTGGCGCAGAATTTGCCGCTCTGGGTGGTGGCGCCGCAATGCGGGCAGGTGACCGTGGGCGCTTGGGGGGCGCCCTGTTGGGGCGCGGCCTGCTGGTTGGGGTTCATGGCGTTGCCAAACGCCTGCCCCAGCGCTACGCCCGCGCCCATGCCCACGCCCATGCCGGCAAAGCTGCCGCCGCCTTCGTTCTGGGCGGCGTCACGCAGCGCCTGGGCGGCCTGGTATTGGGTGAACTTGCCCATATCGCCCAGCGCGCCCATGGAGGTGCGCGTGTCCATGGCCTTCTCCACCTCCTCGGGCAGAGACAGGTTCTCAACGAAGAAGTTGACCAAATACAGGCCCAGCTCGTCGAATTTGGGCATCAGCTTTTGGCGGGTCTGTGTGCCCAGCTCGTCGTAGCTGGCCGCCAAGTCCAGCGCCGGTATCTTGCTCTCGGCGATGGCGTCGGACACGCCGGACACCAGCATGCGCCGCAGGTATTCGGTTATCTGATCCACGCGATACAGCGCGTTGGTGCCGAAGATTTCCTTCATAAACTTGGCGGCGTCGTGCACGCGGAACGAAAAAGCGCCGTAACCGCGCACGCGCACCATGCCAAAATCGGCATCGCGCAGCATGATGGGGCTGCTGGTGCCCCATTTTTGGTCGGGATACTGCTTGGTGTTGACGAAGTAGACATCCACCTTAAAAGGCGATTCAAAGCCATATTTCCACGATTTAAGCGCCGTCAATATGGGCATGTTCTGCGTCGTGAGCTGGTAGCGGCCGGGGCCGTACACGTCGGCAATCTGCCCTTCGTTTACAAACACCGCCGCCTGTGATTCGCGCACCGTCAGCTGCGCGCCCATCATGATTTCTTTGTTCTGCGCGTCAAATTTGGTGACGATGACGTCGGTGGAGTCGTCGGTCAGCTGGATAACGTCTATCAGCTGGCTTAAGACAACGTTCTTGGCTTTATCAAACACAGACATCGGCAATCCCTCCATATAGCTGTCGTTTTACTATAGTATACCAACAAAAGTAAAGAAATGAAATGCTTTTCTGGGTGCTACCGCGGTGCGTACCACGCGGGTACGACGGTGGTAAAGTTGCCGTACCAGCCCAGCACGTTCTGACTTTGCGCAAGCATCACCTGCACCTCCTGCGGCCCGTATGCGTAGGCCCAGGGCAGCGACGCCACCTGATTTACGGCGATGTAAAGCGCCAGCAGTGCGAAGAACCGCTGCGGCGCGGCGCCGTCAAAATACCCGTCGATACGGCCCGATGCAAAGGCCGGGCTGGCCGCGGCGCACCACGTGATGCGGTTAAATTCCTCCCAGGGATCTCCGGTATCCAGCCGGTTAAAGTCGATGACGCGCAGATCGCCGTGGTCATCCAGCAGCATATTACCGATGTGATAATCGCCGTGCTGAAAGGTCTGCGGCCGGCCCTGCAGCAGCGGGCGACTGTCGGCAATGTAGCTTAGATACCGCTGGGCGCCGGGCAGCTGCAGCGCGCAATCGCCATAATCGCGCAGCTTGGCGTCTATCTTGCGGTTGTAGCGCGCCGCCCAGTCACCGCCTCCATCGGCAGGCAGTGCGTGGATGGCCCTAAGCGCCTGCCCCGCCCGCAAGCCGTAGGCATACTGGTCGGCTTCGGGCAAGTTCGGCAGCACGTCCGCGGCGTCGCGCCCGGCCACCCAGCGGTACAGGATGTAGGCATTTTCGCCGCATAGCCCGGCGTGCAGCGGCTGACCCACCGGCACACCGCCGGCATAAAAGCTGCCCACCGCCTGGTATTCCCGCAACTTGCGCGCCAGCGTCCGCGACGGCCCCCAGCGCAGCAGCAGCGGGCCGTCGTCGGTAAGGATGTAATATTTTTCGTCCTCGGACCAGCCTTTTTTCACCCGCGTTATTTCGCGCCAGGCCGCGCTGCCCGGCACACCGGCAAAGCGTTGGTTCATGCGCCGTACCT
>JAQVWW010000165.1 GCA_028709505.1 Eubacteriales bacterium | reverse complement strand
ACAGGCTGGACTCGTGCACCGTCATAGGCTCGTAGAACAGGTAGTTGCGGCGCTTGGTGTCGATGTCATACAAGTGCCCCAGCGTCCACATGCCCTGCAAGGTGTCGGCCTGCTTGATAAAGCACGAGCGCAGGATGTGATCCCACGACCACTTCTGGTTGATGGGGCGCTCCTCGGGCTTGAGGCTGTCCGCCGGGCGCAGGTCCTTGTCCAGGAACGTGTCGTGGGCCACGAAGACACCCAGGTCTTTATCCTCGGGCAGATACATGTTGCCGGCTATTTTGGCAAAGTTGTCCAGCACCTCGTCGGTCAGACCCAGCTGCGCGCAGCGGTCGGCGGCGACGTCGCGCGCCGTCTGTACCGTATATTCCAGGCACCACTTGGCCATGCGGTTGGTGTACCAGTTGTTGTTGATGTTGTTTTCGTATTCGTTGGGGCCGGTGACGCCGTGTATCATGTACATCCTCTTGCGCTGCGAATAGTGCACGCGCGACGCCCAGAATTTGGCGATACCGGCCAGCACGTCGATGCCGTAATCGTGCAGATAGGCGGTGTCGCCGCTATAGGTGACGTAGTTGAAGATGGCGTAGGCGATGGCGGCGTTGCGGTGGATTTCCTCAAACGTAATCTCCCACTCGTTGTGGCATTCGATGCCGTTGAACGTGACCATCGGGTACAGCGCGCCGTCCAGCTGCTGCTGGCGGGCGTTGTGGTAGGCGCCGTCCAGCTGCTGGTAGCGGTAAAGCAGTAGGTTGCGGGGCACCTCGGGCTGGGCCACCGCCATGTACATGGGCAGGCAATAGGCCTCGGTATCCCAGTAAGTGGCGCCGCCGTACTTCTCGCCGGTAAAGCCCTTGGGGCCGATGTTCAGCCGGGCGTCGTCGCCGTAGTAGGTGCAGAACAGCTGAAACAGGTTAAAGCGGATGCCCTGCTGGGCGGCGTCGTCGCCGGTAATCTGCACGTCGGCCTGTTCCCAGCGCGCCGCCCACGCCTGCACCTGCTCGGCGCGCAGCGCGTCGTAGCCGGCCCGGGCGGCGTCGTTTAAGATATCCAGCGCCTTTTGGGGCAACTGCTCCTCGTCGTAATCGCGGGACGTGGTCACCGCCACCAGCTTGACCATCCGGGCGGTCTGCCCGGCGGATACCTGCAGCGTCGTGGTCTGCTCCACGCGGCCGGCGCACAGCACAGGCTGGCCTATCTGGCCGCAGCAGGTCTGGGCCTGCATGGCGGCGCACACGGTAAAGCGCGGTGTGCCAAAGGGATTTTCCTTGGTCTTAGTCACCAGATACAGCGCTTGGGCCTGCTGCCCCTCTTTTAACATCTGCCAGAAGGTTTCCTCGTAGTTGGCATCCTCGTTGCGCACGTTGCCGTCCAGCGCCGGCGTCATGGCCACCTGCGCGTCGTAGGACGGCGTAACGCAATAGCGGATGGCCAGTACCTGGCGCCGGGCGACGCAGAAAAACCGCTCCACGTCGATTGCCACCGTACCCTTATCGGTGGCCACGGTGGCCCGGCGCAGCAGAATGCCGCTTTGCATGTCCAGCTCGCGGTAGAACTCCTCCACACGGGCGACGCCCAAATCCAGCGGCTCGCCGTCGACGGATACGTTGAGCTCAATCATGTTGACGGCGTTGATGACCTTGCCGAAGTACAGCGGGTAGCCGTTTTTCCACCAGCCCACCCGGGTCTTATCCGGGAACCAGACGCCGCCGATGTAGGTGCCGCGGTGGCTGTCGCCGGTGTACTGCTCCTCAAAGTTGCCCCGCATGCCCATGTATCCGTTGCCGGTGGATGTCAGCGATTCGCTCAAGCGCATATGCTCCCGGGGCAGCTTATTTTCGATCAGCTTCCAAGGGTGGATGTTAAATATGGTGTTCATATTGTCCGCTCCTTCTATGCTTTTAGTGGTATTGATATACAGCTATACACGTTTAAGATTATCCGTTTTGCCCGGCAGTGTCAAGGGTGCGCCCGGCAGCTCTACGGCGCCAGATATTCCTCCAGGCATAGCCCCTGTTCCCGGATATTCCGGGCGTGGGGCAAACCCACGTAGCGGAAGTGCCAAGGCTCGGAAACAATGCCGGTGATATCTTCCTTGTCCGGCGGATAGCGCACGATAAAACCGTATTCCCAGCAGTTTTCTTCGAGCCAGCGCTTCTGGGGCGTGCCCTGAAAAGCCCACAGGTCGGCGCTGCTCTCGGCGACGATGTCAAAGGCCAGGCCGGTTTCGTGCTCGCTGTGGGTGGGGCGGGCTACGGTCAGCGCGGCCTTCTCCCGGGCCTGTTCTTCGGTCAATCCCTCTTCTATGCACTGGCGAACCTGTTCTTCAAACAGCGTGCGCTGGTATTCCTCGCCGCGGTAGGCGCTCTGCACCGAAAAGCCGGTGACATCGTCGTCGGCCGCCGCCTGCATCATCTGCTGCAGCGCCGTCACCGCCTCGGCGCAGGCGCGCATCTGGTCACTCTTGAGCGCAAAAGCCGGTTGGCCCAGGTGCTGCTGTATGTTGACCAGATTCTGCGGCGCCCCTTGCAGCGGATGCGCGGCGGACACCAGCGTCAGCGCGTAATCATCCGCCGGCAGCGCGCTATGCCGTACCGCCGCCGTTGCGCATACCGCTGCGTGCGGCTGCGACGATATCTGCCCGGTCGGCGGGGCCGCCGGCGACGCCCGGCCGGCCATCCGCCAGGTCACACCAAACGCCACGCTGCCTACCACGGCCAATCCGGCATACAGCAAGGGCCGGCCCAGCAATACCGCCCGGCCCTTGCCACCCCGTGTTTCTGTCATACCCATCCCCCTCTTCCATTTCCTGCCTTATAGCTTAGGCGGGGGATTTTATCATCTTTTTTCAGGGCTGCAACGGGGTTGTATCCGGCGGGTAAGAAAAGCGTATCCGGGCGGATGATGCCGCCCGGATACGGGGTACTACTACAAAACGTGGCGCCGGCTAGGCGATGTGAAACACGCTCCAGCCTGCCTGTTCAATGCGGTTTCCCATCCTGCGAAAGGCCAGTATTGTGGCCGGCGGCACGGCAAACACTCTGCGCCACCAGCTGCGGCGGGCGTCGAAGGTAAAACGGATCTGCGGCTGCCCATAGAACTGGTAGTACATGGGGCTGGCGGCGCTGATGCTCTCGCCCACGCAGCGGCTTAAGCTCCAGTTCACCTGGGCGCTGTCTCCGCGCCAGCATTGGCGGGCATTTTCGGCCCAGGCCCGCCGGCAGGCCTCAAAGGATAAAAAGACGGGCTGACCCTGCTCGTCCAAATAGGTGATGCCTTGGGCGCTGATGTCCCGAATGCGTCGATAGTCATAGTTGAGCATGGTTTCTCTCCCCAATTTACGCCACCGGGCAGCCGGCCCGGCGCGATAATTTAAATACTATACCCTATGCCATCGCCGGCGTCAAGGTGAGGGGCGGGCGGCTTGCGATGCAAGCCGGCCTCTTTCTCCGTTATGCCGGGATGTCTGCGCCGGACGCAAACGGGCGGTCCGCACAGCGGCCGCTTAGCTCTGCGCAAAAGAATGTCGTCCATGCCGGTGCTTTCTCGCCTATCCGCGCCATAGGCACGCGCCAGTTGCCGCGCTGTGCCGCCCCGAACAGGCAAACGCCCCCGGCCGATAGACCCGGCAGAGGGCGTTCGATGCATTTTTCCTGGGCTGAGTCAGGCGGTTAGGCCTGCCTTATTTCGCGTCCACCGCGGCCATGTGGCAGATCAGATCGACGCACTTGTTGGAATAGCCCCACTCGTTGTCGTACCAAGCCACCAGCTTGACGAACGTGTCGTCCAGCATGATGCCGGCCTTGGCGTCAAAGATGCACGTGCGCGGATCGGTGTAGAAATCGCTGGATACCACATCGTCCTCGGTGTAGCCCATAATGCCGGCCATGGGGCCGTCGGCGGCAGCCTTCACGGCGGCCTTGATGTCATCATAGGTGGCGCTCTTGTCCAGCTCAACGGTCAGGTCCACCACCGATACGTCCAGCGTGGGCACGCGGAACGACATGCCGGTCAGCTTGCCCTTCATCTCGGGCATGACCAGACCCACAGCCTTGGCTGCGCCGGTGGAGCTGGGGATGATGTTGCCGGCCGCCGCACGGCCGCCGCGCCAATCCTTGGCCGAAGGACCGTCAACGGTCTTCTGCGTGGCGGTGGTCGAGTGGACGGTGGTCATCAGGCCGCGCTTGATGCCGAAGGTATCATGGATGACCTTGGTCAGCGGGGCCAGGCAGTTGGTGGTGCACGAAGCGTTGGAAACCACGTTCATATCCGGCGTATACTTTTCCTGGTTGACGCCCATGACGAAAGTGGGCGTCTCTTTGTCCTTGGCCGGGGCCGAGATGACGAC
>JAQVWW010000164.1 GCA_028709505.1 Eubacteriales bacterium | reverse complement strand
TACGGCGCCGTCACCTACGCCCGGGGCCGCCTGGGCGACGAGCCCATCCGCAGTCAGGGCCACATCCACTGGCAATCGCCGCACTGCGGCTGCTCCACGCCCGAGGTGTACGAGATCTGGAGCGGTACCGGCATCATCTACATGCAGCAGTCCGCCCGGGATAACCCGGGTAAGTGTTACGCCGTACGGGCGCGCCCCGGCGATGTCGTCATCGTGCCGCCGGGCTGGGCCCACGCCACCATCAGCGCCGACAGCGGCGTGCCGCTGACGTTCGGCGCCTGGTGCGACCGGCAGTACGGCTTTGACTACGACGACGTGCGCGCCCACAGAGGGCTGGCCTGGTTCCCCTTGCTGGACGACGCCGGCAACATCTGCTGGGAACGCAACCCGGCCTATCAGCCGGCGGCGCTTATCCAAAAGGCGCCCGAGCGCTACGGCCGGTTCGCGCTGGAAGCGGGCGTACCCATCTACACGCAGTTTGAACAGCATCCCGACCGGTTTGACTTTGTTCCCCAACCCGCATTGGCGGACGATATATGGGAAAACTTTATCCCATAGCGCACAGGAAAAGGGAGGAAACCACCATGCCTAAGAATGAACCGCGCGTCATCGACTTTCGGTATGCCCCGGAAGTTCAGCAGACCTGTATCGGCCTGGCCGACGACTTTTACAAGACCATCGTGCGCGAGGACGGCAGCCTCAACTACGGCTGGGAATCCCAAAATGTCGAAGCGCTGGACGGCGGCCGCGGCGTAGCCAAAACCCGCTACCTGCCGCGCGAAGCGCTCAACCTGGGCTTTCGCAACCGGTTTGTGCCGGCGATACTGCATCGCGACACGCTGCTTTCCCACCGGCAAGAGTTCGGCGACGCCCGTGAAGCCGTTGTGACCACCATACAGGAGTACGAGCATTGCCATTTTCAGTGGACGGCGGTCGCCCATCAGGGGCAGGACGGCCTGCGGGCGGATATTGTGCTGTATCGCCTGGCGGCCAAGGAAAACTTTGGCCACGCCTACACCAACGTATGCCTGCAGGCGCTGGGCGATACGCACCGCGCCGCGCCGGTGGCGTTTACGCCGCTGTACCGGCAGGGCCGGCCGCTGGACGCCGACGACAACATGCTGCACGCCGGCGAAGTGTGGGAAGGCGCCTTCGCGCTGGTGCACAAAGGCCAGCTGCCCGGCGACGCCTTCACGCTGGATTACGCGCGGCGGGCGCTGGAAGAAACCCGCGCCTACTGGCAGGCGCTCAAGCCCTTTCATCATACTATCCAAATCCCCGATACCCAGATTCAGGACATGGTGGACGCCTGCGCCCGCAACATCATGCAGGCCCGGGAGATTGTGCAGGAGCTTTGCGAGTATCAGGTGGGGCCCACCATGTACCGCAGCCTATGGATGGTGGACGGCTACTTCCTGTACGAGGCGGCGTATATGATGGGGCAGGACGACGAGGCCTTCCAGGGGCTGCTGTCGGTGCTCAAGCGCGCCAAGCCCGACGGCGCCATCCGCATCATGAACGACGTGCACGACAAAGAGACGGGCATCGCGCTGGCCGCCATCGTGCGCCACTGCGAGCTGAAAAACGACGACGAGCGCCTAAAGGAGTGCTGGCCGGCCTTGCGCCGCGGCCTGGGCTTTATTAAAAAGCTGCGCGCCCGTGCCGAGGCCATGGGCGAGGATTACCCCGGGCAGAAATTGTTCCCGCCGGCGCTGGGCGACGGCGGCATCCACGGCCCGCTGCCCGAATACACGACGCCCAGCTGGATACTGTTTGGCCTGCGCGCCGCCTACCGCGCCGGAAAGCGGCTGAACCTGGCCGGCTATGAACAGTTCGGCACGCTGTTTGACGAGGTACTGGATTCCTTCGAGCGCTGCGCCAAACGCGACCGGCGCATGACCGACGACGGCCTGCCTTACTTTCCCATGTGCATGATAGAAAACCCGCGCTATAAGCCGCAGACCGGCACGTGGGCCTTTGCCCAGGCCATTGCCGCCGGCGAGGTGTTCCCGCCCGAGCATCCGCTGGTTCAGGAATTTCTGGATCTGCTGGACAGCGTGGACAACACGCAGGGCCTGCCCGAAAATACCGGCTGGCGCACCGATCAAGCCATTTGGGGCTATTCGGCCATGTTCTACGCCCAGGTATGGCTGTACGCCGGCCGGCCGGACAAGGCGGTGGATTATCTGTACGCTTTCGCCAACCATGCCGCGCCCAGCCGCGTATGGCGCGAGGAACAGGCGCTTGTCGGGAGCACATCGGCCGAGACCTGCGGCGACATGCCCCATAACTGGGGTTCGGCGGAGTTTATCCGCCTGGTGCGTCATCTGCTGGTGGCCGAGCGCGGCGACCGGCTGGAACTGCTAAGCGGTCTGCCCGAGCAATGGCTGCCCACCCGGGACAGGGCGCTCATCCTGGAGCAGACGCCCACCCGTTTTGGCAAGATATCGCTGCGTATGGAACAGACGGCGCAGGATACCTATACGCTGAGCGTCCGGCGCCGGCCGGGCAACCAGCAGCCCGACGATATGCTGCTGCACTGGAAGGGCAGCTGCTCGCTTGTGCCGGCGGGCGAAGGCCTGTGGCGCGTGCCCGCCGAAGGCTGCGTTGTCACGTTGAAAAGATAGGCGCACTTTTGGCTCCGCGCGGCGTACGTCGCGCTGGGCCTTTTTTCAATGTGGCAAAAGTGCCATATGTCGGAAAAAACTTGCCGTGTCCGGCATTTTTTTATATGATACTGGTGTTAGAACACCGTATGGAACAGCGAAAGGGGAACGCGATATGAAAACCGTGGTCATCATCGGCGCCGGGCCGGCGGGGTTGACGGCAGCCTGTCAGCTGCTGGAGCATCCCGAAGAATACCGGGTAATCGTGCTGGAGGAGAGCGGCGAGATAGGCGGCATCTCACGCACCGTGCGCTACCACGGAAACCGGATGGATATCGGCGGGCACCGCTTTTTTACCAAGGAGCCGCGGGTGGCCGACTGGTGGCTAAAGCGTATGCCGTTGCAGGGGCACCCGGCGCTGGACGACAAACTGCTGGGCAGAGAAAAGCCACTCTCTGGCGGCGGGCCCGACCCCGAACAGCAGGATACTGTGCTGCTGCTGCGCGACAGGGTGTCGCGTATCTATTACGGCGGAAAATTTTACGATTATCCCATCTCGATGAAGCTGCAGACCAGCCGTAACCTGGGGCTGGGGCGGACCATCCAGGCGGGGCTGGGTTATCTGTGGTCCACCGTGTTTAAAAAGCCCGAAACCTCGCTGGAGAATTTTTATATCAACCGCTTTGGCCGCAGGCTTTACAGCATGTTCTTCGAGGCTTATACCGAAAAGCTGTGGGGGCGGCACCCGCGCGAGATATCGGCGGCCTGGGGCGCCCAGCGGGTGAAGGGGCTGTCGGTGCGGGCGCTGCTGGCCGATATGTGGGCGAAAGCCGTGGGCAAGAAGTCGGCCAGCACCGAAACGTCGCTGATCGAGCAGTTTTGGTATCCCAAATACGGCCCGGGGCAGCTGTGGGAGCTGGCCGCCGACGAAGCGCGGCGCAACGGCGCCCAAGTGCTGCTGCACCACAGCGTGCGGCGCGTCGTGATAGAAAAAGGCCGCGTGTGCGCCGTCGTCTGCGATACGCCCGACGGCGAAGTGACGCTGCCCGGCGACGTTTTTTTATCGACGATGCCGGTGCGCGATCTGATACTGGGCATCACCGGCGACGAACCCCCGCAGCACGTGCGCGACGTGGCCGCCGGCCTTCCGTATCGCGATTTTATTACGGTGGGCCTGCTGGTGCGCAAGCTGGATTTGGCCAACCAGACGGCGTACAAGACGCTGGGCGACATCATCCCCGACTGCTGGATTTACGTGCAGCAGAGCGATGTGAAGATGGGCCGCATCCAGGTGTTTAACAACTGGTCGCCCTATCTGGTGGAGCAGCCGCAGGATACCGTATGGCTGGGCCTGGAATATTTCTGCACCGAGGGGGACAGCTTCTGGAACGCCGACGATAAGGCGTGTATCGACTTTGCCGTGGGTGAGCTGGAGCAGATGGGCATCGTCCGCCGCGAAGGGGTGCTGGATGCTCACCGTATCCGCGTCAAGAAGGCGTATCCGGCGTATTTTGACACCTATGAGCGCTTTGACGACGTGATAGAATATCTAAACGGCATTGAAAACCTCTATCCCATCGGCCGCAACGGCCAGCACCGGTATAAAAACATGGATCACTCGATGCTGACGGCCATGGTGGCGGCCGAGCTTATCCATAGCGGCAACCCCGACAAGACGGCGCTGTGGCAGGTGAACACCGAGAAGGAGTACCACGAGCGGCAGGCCGCGCACAGCGCCGATACGGCCAAGGAGATGAGCATATGACCGGCGGG
>JAQVWW010000163.1 GCA_028709505.1 Eubacteriales bacterium | reverse complement strand
TGACCACCCGGCGCGAGGCCACCACGCGGTGACGGTGTTTCTCCACCTCGATGATCTTCAGGCGCATAGGCTTGCCCACATACTCGGTCAGGTCGCTGACATAGCGGACATCCAGCTGCGAGGCGGGCACAAAAGCGCGCACACCGTAGATGGAGGCAATGATGCCGCCTTTTACCACACTTTTACCGGTTCCCTCGAAGATGACGCCTTCCTCGTATTCGGCCATCAGCTTGTCCCAATTTTTGCGGGCGGCGATGTCTTTGCACGAAAGCAATACGTTGCCTTCGCCGTCGTTGACCTTCTTCACCTGCACTTCAAGGACGTCACCTACCTGAATGGTCGCCTTTAGGTCCACATCGCCTTCGGAAGTGAAATCGCTTTTGGGCACGATGCCATCGGCCTTGTAACCGATGTTTACGCACACTTCATCGTCGGTCACCTGCACCACGGTGCCGTCAATGATCTGACCCGGTCGAATGGACTTGAAAGTCTCCTCCAGGCTCTCGGCAAAGCTCATTTCGCCGTTTTGCTGCTCCTGCGTCGCGGCTTCGAGCTGTTCGTTCTCCGGCGCGCCGGAATTAACTTCAATGTCGCTCATCTTGTTGAAAACCTCCTCGATTATCCAGTCCGGCGTGGAAGCGCCGGAAATGATGCCTACCTTTTGGTGCAGCGCCAGCTGCTCCCGGGGCAGTTCCTCTGCCCGCTCCACCCACCACGTATCCGGGCATATCTGCCGGCAAAGCTCATAAAGCTTACGCGTGTTGGAACTGTTCTTTCCGCCCACCACGACGATGGCGTCCACCTGGCGGGCCAATTCCAGCGCCGCCGCCTGACGTTCCTCGGTGGCGTGGCAAATGCTGTTGAATATTTCCGGCCGGGCAACCCTCTGGCGAATATGCTCCACCAGCGCGTTGAACTTCTCGGGCGGCGTCGTCGTCTGGGCCACTACGCAGGCGCCGGGCATCTGCGGCAGCGCCAACGCATCCTCTTCGCTGCTAACGATGTAAGCGTCGCTGCACCAGCCGGCGATGCCGATAACCTCGGGATGCTCCTTCTCGCCGATGATGATGACGGGAAGGCCGTCCTGCTGGCTAACCTTACGCTGGATGCGCTGCACATAGGGGCACGTGGCGTCGTCCACGAGGATCCCCCTTTGCGCGCAATCCTCCAGCACGCTCTTGGGCACGCCGTGGCTGCGAATGACCAGCCGGTCTCCCGGCTTAAGCTGCGCCACATCGTCGATGGGATGCACGCCCAGCTGGGCCAAACGGTTTACCACATCCGGGTTATGGATGATGGGCCCGTATGTGTAGACCCGTTCGCCGCTCTGCGCGCAGGCAAACACACAGTCTACCGCCCGGCGTACGCCGAAACAAAATCCACCCTTTTGCGCTTTTAACAAATCCAACCGCATTATGAAATCTATTATACCCAACTTATGCGTAATTTTCAAATATTTTTTCGATCATTTGGTGCATTTGTTAAAAGTTTGGTCATATCATCATATATTTTCTGGGTTATCAGCGCTGTTTTCTCGCTATTTGCAGCGCCCTGAGCGCTATCGCCGAAATTTACCGGCCGCCCCATGTGGATATGCACTTTGCGAAAAGGCTTAAAACCGTGCACGTCGGAAAAGAACATCGGGATGACCGGCGCCTTACTCATCAGCGCCAAAAAGCCGGTGCCTTTGTTAAAAGGCTGCAGCGTACCCTGCCAGTTGCGGTTACGCGTGCCCTCGGGATAGATGATGAGAATGCTGCCCCCTTTGAGTGCCTGCAGCGCATTTTTAATGGCCGCCGTATCGGCGGTGCCCCGTTTGACCGGAAAAGCGCCCAGCGTCGTGATGATCCACTTGAGCATTTTGTTATCAAACAGTTCGGCCTTGGCCATAAATGCCGTGCGGCGGGGCAGCACCATGTAAGCCATAAAGATGCAGTCCCATACCGATACGTGGTTGGCGCAAAAAATAAACGGCTCATCGGGCAGCGGCTCGGCGCCGTAAATTTTCAGCGGATGCAGCAGCGGGATGATCACGTGAGCCACCAACACACAGATGCGATAAAAAATGCGCTGTACCAAAGTCTTTTCCATATCAAGCCTTCGTCCCTATCCTGTCTAATATGGTCTGGACGACCTGCTGCTGGGTCATCCCGGTGGTGTCTATCTCGATGGCGTCGGGCGCCTTGCATAGCGGGTTTAGTGCGCGGGTGCTGTCCTGTTCGTCGCGGCGCAGGATGTCGCGCGTCAGTGCGTCCAGGTCCACCGGCTGGCCTTTCTGCTCCATCTCCAGCGCCCGGCGCTGCGCGCGCACGCGGGCCGAGGCCGTCAGGAAAAATTTATGCGGCGCGGCGGGCAGCACGTTGGTGCCAATGTCCCGCCCATCCATCACCACGTCGGTGGCGCCGGCTATGCGGCGCTGTTTGTCCACAAGAAAATGGCGCACCGCCGCGTAGCGCGACACTGCCGACGCCGCCGCCGCCGCCGCCGGGCTGCGGATCTCCCGGCTGACATCCTGAGCGTCCAGATAGACCAGCTGCTCACCATCCTGCAACAGGATTTCCAGCTGTGTATCCGCCAGCAGCGCGCTGACGCCGGCCTCGTCTTCGGGGTCTACGCCGCTGCGCAGCGCCTTTAGGCCCACTGCCCGATACATGGCCCCGGTATCCAAATGCGTGATACCCAGCTGCCGGGCCACCGCCCGGGCGACGGTGGATTTGCCGGCTCCGGCCGGCCCGTCTATGGCGATTTGAAAGCTTTTGCTCATATGGCCTCCCACGTAGCCCATACAGGGCGCGACAATGCAACTATCGAAAATATGACGTTTCGCCTCGCGTTTCAATCCGCACATCCCTACGGGATGCGGCTACGCAACTTTTCAGGTTGCCGTCGGGACGCAACGCGCTTCAATCCACGCGCATCCCGTATAGATGCGCGGCCGGGTTGCCTGCAAATTACCTGCTCCTATTACGCATCCCGTATAGATGCGTGGCCAAGTTGCCTGCAAATTACCTGTTCCCATTACGCATCCCGTATAGATGCGTGGCCAAGTTGCCTGCAAATTATCTGTTCCCATTACGCATCCCGTATAGATGCGCGACCGGGTCGCCTGAAAATTATCTGTTCCCATTACGCATCCCTTATAAATGCGCGGCCAGGTTGCCGTCGGGACGCCTCGCGTTTCAATCCACGCGCATCCCGCAGAGGGACGCAGGAAGCGGTAATCCTGCGGCAAAAGCAAACGCGTATGGCCGCGGTGACGATTTTCAGCGGTCCGATCCACGCTCTACGTTAGCAAGAGCGACCTCATTATAGGATGTGCGGCCTAAAATTACAAGGATCTCACCACGCGCCCGTACGGGTGCGCGGTAAATAGCCGATACGCTCCACGCTTGCATGTGCGCATGCCGCGGCCGGGAGCATCATACCCAATCACGCCATGCCCATCCAACCCCTTACACCCTGCGCTTCCAAGGAAAAAAACAAGCGTCTGTCGACAGACGCTTGTTAGCCATTTCGCCCCCGCCCATTCCTACGAGAATGCAAAAGCAAATCGTTTCAGATGGCCCTATGCCCCAAGCCGATGGCGTTTTCGTTCAGGTGCAGCAGGCCGATGTTGGCGAAGATGCATACTGCCACGTGGTCGTCCCGGCGGGCAATGCCAATTTTCCCGCCAATGTTAAGGCCGATGGCCTTGCCGGCTATCTGGCTGACGGCCTCGCGGATAGCGCCGGCCACGGCGCCTTCCTCGTTGTGGTAGGCGCCTATGACGCCTTCGCGCTTGGCGGCTACCACCGTCCGCTCCACCATCTTGGCTACCGACCCCACAAAATCGCCGCCGTGATCCACCGCCGCCGTGCCCATACCCTGGGCGCGGTAGGCGTCCTTAATGGTCTGCTCCTCGTCCCGATCGCGGCTGAGACTCAGCAGCACCGCCACACGGCAAACCTCTCTGCTGGTGGTATCCTGCATATGCTCGCCCCCTTTATGTTAACGTTTTTCCAACGTGATGGATATGGTATCCGGCGTGGTGGCCACCTGCTGCACCTCGTCGGCCGACGTTAAGTCGGTCTTGACGGGCAGCTGGTGCGTGCCTGCTCCCAGGCCGGTGGCGTCGACATACAGCTCAAGCTTATCGGCGGTTATCCGGCGGGCATACAGCTGCTGCGCCGTCAGCACCGCCTGTACCACCGCGCCGTCGCCGGCCACGCGCAGGCCGCTGCCTATGCCGCGCACGCTTACCGGCGCGTTGTCAAACTGCGTGTCCACCACTTTGGGCGCTATCCGCACGATGACCACCAGTTCGGTGCCGTCCAGCGATATGACGCCGTCGGGCAGTATCAACGCGGCGGTGAAAGTGATGTCGGTGTCGGCGCCGTCCACGTCCATCGGC
>JAQVWW010000162.1 GCA_028709505.1 Eubacteriales bacterium | reverse complement strand
AACATCAAAATCATACCAGTGCAGTAAAAAGCTGTTTGCAAACAGTATGCTTTTGGTATAATATTAAAAAAGATGGAGGTGATCGACATGGCTGAAAATAAATTGGAACAAGTCGTTGAAACCAACGATAAAGGCAGCGTTACCGTAGCCAACGACGTCATTGGCGTTATCGCAGGGCTGGCCGCCACCGAAGTACAGGGCGTAGCCGGCATGAGCGGCGGCATCGTAGGCGGCATCGCCGAGATGCTGGGCCGCAAGAACTTGAGCAAGGGTATCAAGGTGGCAGTGGCGAATAAAATCGTCCACATTGACGCCAGCCTGGTGGTCAACTATGGCTCAAAGATACATGATGTATGCCTGCAGGTGCAGGATAAAATCATCGATCGTGTTGAGTCGATGACCGGCATGAAGGTGGAGCGTGTCAACGTAAACGTGCTGGGGCTGGAGTTTCCCAAAGAGGAGAAGCCGGCCGAGGACACAGCCGAATAAGGTTTTGCGACGCACTGGGCCGGAAGGAACCGGCCCAGTTGTTCCTATACCAATGACGATGAGGAGAATGGGATGAAGACGCATATGTTTAACAAGGTCGTCATGTTTGTCGTGGCGCTCTTTTTCGGCGCTTTGGGGATCTATCTGGCCTGCATTTCCACCGGCATCTTGCCCTATCAGCCGGTGGTCGACGCGCTTGCCTGGGTCAACACAGGCTGGCTGCAGATGCTCTGCGGCGGTGTGGTGGGCCTGGTACTTTTTGCCGTGGGCATCAAGATTCTGGCTATCGTCTTTGCCCGCGATACGCAGCACGGCCGCTATGCCACCGTCGCCAAGAATACGCTGGGCGACGTCATCATCACCACCGACACCATCAAGCAGGTGGTGCAGCGCAGCATTACCGCCCACCCGCAGATACAAAGTTCGCTGGTCTTCATTACCACCCGGCCGGAGTCGGTGGATATCTGCGTAAAGATGGCGCTGAAGCTGGATGGGCTGAATGTGCCTGAAGTGACGGCGGACATACAGCAAACGATACGCGCCGCCGTGGCCGATACCACCGGTATCGCCGTCAGCGCCGTACGTATCAACGTGGATAACACCGTGGTCGGCCACGGATGAGGCAATAGGCAGATGGAAAAGCTAAAGGCATGGATTGCGGCGCATCGATGGCGCGCCGGCGGCGCAGCCGGCGGCGTTTTGCTGGCCATACTCTTTTTGTGTATTGGCTTTTTTAAAACGCTGCTGCTGGTGGCGCTGGGCCTGGCCGGTTATCTGGCCGGCTACTGGCTGGAAGCCCCGGATCGGTGCCGGGAATTGATTCGTAAATTCATACCCGAAAGGTTTAAATAACTACTTATGAGCAGAAAAAAGGCGCGCGAGGCGGCATTTTTGCTTCTCTTTGAGTGGGAAGCGAATAGGTCGCCCGAGAAGCCGCTGGACGATATCCTGCAGACCACCATTGAGTTTGACAACCTGACGCTGGACGACCTGCACTACATCAACCAAACGGTGGCTGACTGTAAGCAGGCTTATCAGGATTTGGA
Organism: Eubacteriales bacterium; assembly: GCA_028709505.1. GTDB lineage: Bacteria > Bacillota > Clostridia > Christensenellales > UMGS416 > STF2-111. Next base: position 2,869 of record JAQVWW010000162.1, on the reverse strand, counting down.
CGACATCATTGCCGGCAGCAGCGCAGGCTGGCGCTTGGAGCGCCTACCCAGGGTGGACTTGGCGCTGCTGCGTCTGGCCATCTACGAGATGAGCCGCCGTCAGGATATTCCCCACGCCGTGTCCATCAACGAATGCGTGGATCTGGCCAAGAGCTATTCCACCGATAAATCCAGCGCTTTTATCAACGGCGTGCTCTCGACGGTAGAAAAAAGCATTACGAAGGCCGCAGATGAAAGTCACGCTCGGGATTGATACCAGCAACTACACCACGTCGGTGGCCGCCGTATGCGGCGCCGAGGTGGTGTTTGATCAGCGCCGGATGCTGCGCGTGCCCGAAGGGGGCCGCGGCCTGCGGCAGTCGGAGGCGTTTTATCAGCACGTGCTGCAGCTGCCGGTGCTGATGGAGCGCTTATTTCACGTGGTGGACCCTCAGGATGTGTCGGGCATCGGCGTCAGCACCCGGCCGCGGCCGGTGGAAGGCTCGTATATGCCGGTGTTTGCCGCCGGCGAAAGCCTGGCGCGGACGGCGGCGGCGGCATTGGGGAAAACTATCTTTGCCACCACGCACCAGCAGGGGCACATCGCCGCGGGGCTGTTTTCGGGCGCGCACGGTTTTGGCGATTCATTCCTGGCCGTGCACGTATCCGGCGGCACCACCGATTTGATGCGCGTACAGCGTCAGGGTGCGGGCATTATGCCCCAGCTCATCGGCGGCAGCAACGATTTGAATGCCGGGCAGTTCATTGACCGTGTCGGCGTGGCGCTGGGCCTGGCTTTTCCCGCCGGGCGTCAGCTGGAACAGCTGGCCGCCGAAGGGACGGGTACGCAGATTATCATCAAGTCGTCGGTAAAAGACTTAAACTGTAGCTTTTCCGGCGCCGAAAGTGCCGCACAGCGGCTGATTGCCGGCGGCGCGGCGCCGGCGGAAGTGGCGTTTGCCACGCAAAAATGTATTATGAAGACGCTGGTGAAGCTCATCCGCGGCGGCGTCGCCGCCACCGGCATCCAAGAAGTGTTGGCGGTGGGCGGGGTGCTGTCCAACCAGTATTTGCGGCAGGAATTGACCCGCCAGCTGGAAAAAGAATCCATCAAAATTTTTTATGCGTCGGCACAGCTTTCGGCGGATAACGCCGTGGGCGTTGCGGCGCTGGCGCAGGGGAGGCAGTTATAATGGCAGCGCAGATCATCGACGGCAAGGCAATGGCGGCGCGGATACGCGCGCGTATCAAAGAGGAAGTGGCGGCACTGAAACAGGCCGGCGGCGTTGTGCCCGGCCTGGCGGTGGTGCTGGTGGGCGACGACGCGGCCTCGCAGATTTACGTACGCAGCAAGGAACGCGCCTGCAAGGCCGCGGGCCTGCATTCAGAGGTATACCGGCTGCCTGAGAGCACCGGCCAGGCGCAGTTGCTGCAGCTTATCCAACGGCTCAACGATGCGCCGCAGATTCATGGTATCCTCGTGCAGTCGCCGCCGCCGGCGCACATTGACGAGGACGCCGTCATCCGCACCATCAGCCCCGATAAGGACGTGGACGGCTTTCACGTCGTCAACGTAGGCCGGCTGTGCGCCGGGCAGCCGGCTCTGGTATCCTGCACGCCCCGGGGCATCATGGCGCTTATCCGCAGCACCGGCAGGGATATTACCGGCAAAGTGGCCGTGGTGGTGGGCCGCAGCAACATCGTGGGCAAGCCGGTGGCGCAGCTGCTGCTGCAAGCCAATGCCACCGTTATCGTCTGCCACTCGCGCACGGCTAATCTGGCCGAAATGACGCGCCAGGCCGATATTTTGGTGGCGGCGGTGGGCAAAAAGGGTCTCATCAGCGCCGATATGGTAAAGCCCGGCGCCGTCGTCATCGACGTGGGCATGAACCGTACCCAGGACGGGCTTTTTGGCGATGTGGACTATGAAGGCGTATCGCAGGTGGCCGGTTTTATTACGCCGGTGCCCGGCGGCGTGGGCCCGATGACCATCGCCATGCTGCTGGACAACACGTTGCAGGCGGCAAAAGCCCATGGCTGAGTGGGTCTTTACCGTATCCGAGGTCACCGAATACATCAAGCGTATGGTAGCCGCCGAAGAGCTGCTGCAGAATATGCGCGTGCGCGGCGAAGTGTCGGGGCTGCGGCGAGCGGCGTCGGGGCATATCTATTTTACGCTCAAGGATGCCGCAAGCCAGATGCAATGCGTCTATTTTAAGCAGGATCAGAATAGCTCCGCCGCCAACCTGGCGGAGGGCATGCAGGTTACGCTCAGCGGCCGCATGGCGCTGTACGCCGCCGCCGGCCAGCTGAATTTTTACGTAAAATCCGTACAAAATGATGGCGTCGGCAGCCTGTACGCCATGCTGGAACAGCGCAAGGAGCGGCTGCGCCGCTTAGGCTATTTCGACGACGGCCATAAAAAGCCTCTGCCGGCGTTCCCGTGCACACTGGGCGTCGTCACGTCGCGCCAAGGCGCCGTCCTGCGCGACATTATCCGCGTGGCCACGCGGCGCAACCCGCACATCGTCATCGTGCTCTATCCGGTGCGCGTGCAGGGCGAAGGCGCGGCCCGGGAGATTGTGCGCGGCATCCAGCGCCTGGGCGAACGGGACGACATCGACGTTATCATTGTCGGCCGGGGCGGCGGCTCGTTTGAGGATCTCTTCGAGTTTCACGATGAGGAGCTGGTCAAGGCCGTCTATCACAGCGCCGTGCCAATTATATCGGCGGTGGGCCACGAGGTGGACTTTACGCTTTGCGACTTTGCCGCCGATGTGCGGGCGGCCACGCCGTCCGAAGCCGCCGAGATAGCCGTGCCCGACCGGGACCTGCTGCAGCAGCGCATAAACGAGCAGCGTATGCGGCTGGGTAGGCTGGCCGGCCAGCG
>JAQVWW010000161.1 GCA_028709505.1 Eubacteriales bacterium | reverse complement strand
GAGATACTGCATCTCCTTGGTTTCGATGTGAGCCTTGGGGTATTTGTCGCTGGGGTTAAACGTGCGCTCCAAAACCGCGCCGGTCATCACGTTTTTGAGCTTGGTGCGCACAAAGGCCGCGCCTTTGCCGGGCTTTACGTGCTGGAAATCAACAATGTTGAATACCTGACCGTCGATTTCGAGGGTCACGACCTTTCTAAAGTCGCCTGCGTTAATCATGTATTGTCATTACCTCCATCTATCCTGTGCATGGTTATAATATTACCATCTTTTTATCGGCCTTGAAAAGGGTCTCATAGCCATTTTCGGTAATTAGGCAGGTATTTTCAATGCGCACACCGCCCACGCCCGGTAAATAGATGCCCGGCTCCACCGTTACCATCATGCCCGGCTCCAAAATATCCTCGGAATATCGGGACAGCCGGGGAGACTCATGGATAAGCAGCCCCACGCCGTGGCCCAGGCCGTGCCCAAAGTTATCGCCGTATCCGGCGCCGGTGATGATATCCCGGGCGACAGCGTCGACGTCGGCGCACTTCATGCCGGGTTTTAGGCTCTCCTCGGCGGCTGTCTGGGCTTCCAGCACGATGCCGTAAATCTCCCGCATCTTTTCGCCGGGCCGGCCGATGGAATAGGTGCGCGTCATGTCCGACTTATATCCCATATATTCGGCGCCAAAGTCCAGCGTAACCATATCCCCCGGGGCAAAGCGGTTTTCTCCCGGCTCGGCATGGGGCATGGACCCGTTGACGCCCGACGCCACGATGAAAGGAAACGCTTTTTCGCTTTGATGCCGGGTGGCCAGATAATAATACAACTCCGCCGCCAGCTCAAGCTCGGTCATGCCGGGTTTGGAGATGCTAAGCGCGTATTCCAGACATTGATCGGTAATCTGCGCCGCCTTTTTCATCAGCGCTATCTCACCGGCGTCCTTTTTGATACGCAGCTGCGCGCCCAGGCCGCTGACGCTGATAAGCTCCAGCTCCGCGTCGGCCTTTTTAATCGCCTCATAGTCGTGGTGGGAGATGTTCTCCCCTTCCACCAAAAGCTTTGCGCCGCCGGCATCCCTGGCCGCCTGGGCGATGGCCTTATGGTATTTCCCGGCGCCAAAGTCACGCACGTCGTAGAGCGGCGCCTGTTTTTGCGCCACCTCGGTATAGCGCGAGTCGGTGATCAAAACCTGCTTATCCGCCGAAACCACCAGGCATCCTTCGCCGGTAAAGCCGCTGAAGTAGCGCATGCCGGCGCTGTCCAGTATCAGTGCCGCCTGGGCGCCGTGTTTATCGCAGGCCTGTGTTAATCGTTTCATCCTGTCCTTCATTATCTTCGCCTCCCTGTTCTGCCAGCAGCCGTTGATAGATTTGCTGCATCGTTACTGCGTCCTCGGCCATGGTGCCTTTGGATTCGCAGATAATCACCGGTTCCAACTTTTTTTCCACAATCAGTTCGGCCAGCGGCTCGAAAAAGGGGCCGTATTGGCTGTCCTCAAATGTCAGGTGCCGCTTTTCCCCGGCGGCGGTATATTCAATGCGGCTAAAGTGCACGTGCATGCTCTTGAGCCGTTCATAGCCCAGGCCGTTTTCAATGCAGTCCAGCACCGCGCGGTAATCCTCTTTGGTCTTTAAGGCCCCCTGCCCCCGGGCGTTGACATGGCCGAAGTCCACCGTGGGCAGATAGCGCTCGTCGACACGGCACAGCGCCACCACTTCCTCCACCGTGCCCAGCTGGTTTACCTTCCCCATCGTCTCGGGGCAGATGGTAATACCGGGATAATCGGCAAGCACAGTTTGTGAGAGCTCCTCCAGCGCGGCCAGGGCATTGGCCAGCGCCGCCTGGCGGGATATCTTGGCACAGCTACCGGGATGAAACACCACGCGGCTGCCGCCGAACCAGCTCAGCGCCTGGGCGCTGCGGCGGATGTATTCGATGCCGGCCTGCCGCCTTTGGGCATCGGGGCTGGCAAAATTGATATAATACGGCGCGTGTACGCTCATAGAAAGGCCGTGGCGCGCGGCCTCGGCGCCTATCTCGCGGGCAGTGCCTTCGCTTATGGTGATTCCTTTGCCAAAGGAATATTCATAGGCCGTCAGCCCCTTCTCGGCAATCCATTTGGGCGCCTGCACACTTTTTTTGTAACCCTGGGCATAAAAGCTATCCGAATTCCCCGAAGGGCCAAACCGTATCGCCATCAATCTTCTCCGCCGCTAAAATCGATCTTTCGCTTCATTATACCCTTTTCCAGTGTTCTTGCAAACCAAGTCATGCGTCCTTCCCGGCGTACCAGCGGGTCCACCAGGATAGTTTTCACACCCCAGCTGTTGCCGGCCACAATATCGGTAAACACCTGATCGCCTATCATCACGGCGCGGGCAAGGTCTATTTCATACAGCTTTTGCAGCCGCCTTAAACCCCTGCGCCAGGGCTTACAGGCATTGGCCACCGCCTCCACGCCCAAATCCTTGGCCAGCGGCAGCACGCGGCTGTGCACGTTGTTGGATAACAGATAGATATCGAACCCCAGCTTTTTGGCCCGCAAAACCCACTGCCTGGCTTTTTCGGGCACGACAAAGGAGTGCCAGGGCACGATGGTATTGTCCATATCCATGAGCAATATGGTCATGCCCTGGCGCTTGAGCTCGTCCAAGTCAATATTCCACAATTTTTTTACCGAGAGACAGGGTGTTGTCAGCTTTGCCATTCGTTATCCGTATCCCCAAAATATTCCCGGCGGCATGTTCTGCCGCGCACACCGGTTTATCATATAGAAAATGCGCTTTTCTGTCAATTACCGTGGCGGCTTTGCCGGGCCGTTTTGCCTGAAGTCTTCCAGTTTTGCGCTTAATTGCCCGGCCTGCACGCGGCGGATGTGGCTCCAGTGCGGCGGATAAAGCCGCGCATAGTCGGCCCGCTCAAAGCGCTTGTCAATCAGCAGCGCCGCGCCGCGATCGGTGGGCGTTCGGATAAGCCGGCCCACCGCCTGCAGCACGCGGTTAAAGCCCGGCACCGCATAGGCATAGGAGAAGCCGTCTTCCATCAAATCGTCGTGATACTGGCGCATCATGTCCCGCGCCAGGCAGATTTGCGGCAGCCCCACACCGATTACCGCCACGCCAATGAGCTTATCCCCCACCAAATCAATGCCCTCGCCGAAGATACCGCCCATGACGGCGAAGGCGGCCAGGCTTTCGTCATACTCTTCGTCAAAGGCCGCCAAAAAGGCGGCGCGCTCAGCCTCGTCCATGCCGCTACGCTGCAGCAGCACCTTGGCCGAGCTGCGCAGCGAAAATTCTTCGCATACGCTGCGCATATACGCGTAGGACGGAAAATAAAACAGATAGTTGCCCTTACGGGCCTGTACAAAACTGCACAGCGCGCTGCAAAGCTCCGCAAGGGTGCGCTCCCGCGCGCGGTAGGACGTATCCAGCCCCAGCGTATAGATGCCCAGGTTGTGTTGCGGGAACGCCGATGCGATATCCAGCGTCGCCGCCATATCCCGCGTGCCCAGCAGGCGCTCGTAATAAGAAAACGGCGTCATGCTGGCCGAGAAGAACACCACGCTCTCGACGCTCTGATACGCGCGGTGCAGCTGCTCGTCGGGATCCAGGCACTGGATGTGCAACTCCAGCCGGCGGGCGGATACATCGCCATACAGCCCATAGGTTGCATCCATCTGGGCATAGATATCCACAAATGTGCGCAGCGGGAAATAGGCGTCGTCGAACAGCGCGCCATACTCGCCGGCGCTGCCGGCTGTGCGCATCTGCTCCAGACACTGCAGCACCGATAGGCAATCCTGCACCATTTCGTCGTCCAGCTGCGCGTAGCGGCGGGCGGTAACGCCGTCTTGGGCCATATCCTTGCGCAGCGTCCGCAGATGCTTTTGCAGCGCCAGAATGGCCCGGCGCAGTGTGCGCTGGGCAGGCGTACCGCCCTTTGTGGGCAACAGTTTTTTTAGATCGGCATAGGTTTTTTCGGCAATGTGGGCGCTGAACATGTCGCGGGCGCGGTCCACCAGGTTGTGCGCCTCGTCGATGAGCAGCGTATAGGCGCCGCCCTCGTCAAAAAACCGCCTAAGCCTTGCCCGGGGGTCAAAGGCGTAGTTGTAGTCGCAGATGACCACGTCGCTTTCCTGGGCGATGCACAAGGATAGCTCATGGGGGCAGAGCATGTGCCGGCGGGCCAGCTCGCCGATGGCAGCCTCGTCCATGCAGCCCTGTAGCGGCAGCTCGGCCAGCGCATCGTCCAACCGGGTAAAAAAGCCGCGGGCATACGGGCATAAATCGGGGGCGCAGCTAAGCGGCGCGCTGTGCAGGCACACCTTCTCCTTGGCCGACAGGATAACGCCCCGCAGCAGCGCACCGGCGTCGGTCATGCTGCGCAGCGACTCGGCGGCCACGCCACGGATGGTGTTGC
>JAQVWW010000160.1 GCA_028709505.1 Eubacteriales bacterium | reverse complement strand
TGGACAACTCGGCCGAAGGCATGACGCTGGCCAAGCTCAACGATGCGTTCTTCAGCGATTTCCCGAAGCTGGTCATGGGCAGCGCCGATACCTTCAGCGCCGATTATGACGCCTTCGTGGCCAAGTGTGACAGCCTGGGTCTGCCCTCGCTGGAAGCCTACTGGACCGAACGCTATCAGCTGTTCAACAGCGAAGAATAATTTCGCGCGGCGAAAAAGTGTGCTATAATTAAATAAGCACAACAAGGCAAGGCAAGTGGTGCAAACTACTTGCCTTTGCTTTTATCCAGCGCGTCTACCGGGAGGATACAGGTGAAGGTAAAACAGTACTACAAAACGATGAGCTATCGCTGGAAGATCATGGTATCCTATTTTATGCTCATTTTGGTGCCGCTGCTGCTGGTCAGCGTCTACATCTACCAGAACTCGGTGCACGCCATACAGCAGCAATCGCAGACGCTGTTCCGCGACGATATTTCGCGCAAGCGCTCACAGCTGGAGCAACGCCTTAACGAATATGAGAACACCGGCAGGCAGATTGCCGCCAATACGATGCTGACCAACTTCTTCAACAGCAACCCCGACAGCGACATTGAGCGTTTCACCGACTACGCGCTGCGTATCAGCCAAGTGATGGACTGGATCAAAAACCTGGAGCCCGCCAATGCCAGTGTGCGCTTTTTTACCGGCAACACGCGTATATTTGAGACCGAAATGGTGCATTATGTTGCCGACGTGCGCCAGCAGCCGTGGTTTGCCCAGGCGCAGACGGCGGGATATGCCCAGCCGGTATGGGAGCCTTTGCATGATGTGAGGAGCTTTCAATATACGCCTTCGTCCCAGCGCGGCAAAACAGGGCAGGAGATATCGATGTTCATCCCGATGGTGGGCACCGGCAGCGTGGGTGAAGAGGGAACGTTGGTCGAGATTCACGTGCACATCCAGGATATGTTCAATATCTTTGGCAACGGGGAAGGCGAGAGCGGTTTTTTGGTCATCAGCGACGCCGATGAAATCGTGCAGACCAATCTGGAAATGGATGCCGCCATGCGCGACTATTTTGCCGGCGGAAGCTGGCGGGACGACGCCACAGGCATCATACAAATCGGGTCGGGCAGCTACTATCTGGCCCATGCCGACATCAATCGCCTGCACAGCACCATCGTCACCGTCTACCCGGCGCAGGAGGCGCTCAGCAAGATGAACCGGGCCGGCTTTTTGTCTATCGGCGCCACGCTGGCCGGGCTGGCACTGATGGCGCTGCTGTCGTTGGCGCTGTCCAAAACGCTGGTGCGCAAGATTGACGGGTTGCTGGACGTGATGCGCAGCGTACAGCAGGGCAATATGGACGTCGAGGCCAAGGTGGAGGGCGGCGACGAGATAGACGAGCTGGCCGCCGATTTTAACCGTATGATAAGGCACATCCGTGAGCTTATCGATACGGTATATAAGTTTTCCATTCTGCAAAAAGACGCGCTGTTTCAATCGCTGCAGAACCAGATAAACCCGCACTTTTTATACAATACCATCGAAACCATTCGTATGATGGCTGAGACAAAAAAGGAGCGGGAGATATCCGACGCTATGGAAGCCTTTGGCGGTATGATGCGCTATAATATGTCTTCCCAGCACGAATTTGTGCCTATTCGGGCCGAAATGGAGCAGATTTCAGCATATTGCAGCTTGAATAATCTGATGCTTAACGATAAACTAGAACTGATCGTCCATATGGATAAACACGTGGAAAACGCCTGTATTCCCAAACTATTGATACAGCCTTTGGTGGAGAACTCCATCACCCACGGCTTCGATCAGCTGCAAAGCCGGCTGCGGATATGGGTTGACGCAAAGGTGAATGATGCTATCATAGATATCTGTGTCAGGGATAACGGCGTGGGAATTGCACAAGACTACCTGCAAGGGCTTACTTACTGGCTCGAACACGACGATGCGCCGCCGCCTAAAGTGCAGGGCAATGGCATTGGGCTAAAAAACGTACACCAGCGAATTCGGTTAAAATACGGCAAGGATTTTGGTATGACCATCATCAGCGTGCTGGGAGAGGGAACCACAGTGCATTTGAAACTACCGTACATCAAAAGAGGGATGGAGGACATTCGGTGAAGAAACTTTTGGTCGTTGATGATGAGAATATCATACGCGAAGGTCTCAAGACCATGATTCAGGGCAGCGTGCCGGGCATCGATGAAATACTCGAGGCCAAAAACGGCGACGAGGCGCTGGAGATCATCACCCGCGAGCAAATTGACATCCTGATGGCAGACCTGCATATGCCCGGTATGTCCGGCATGGAGCTTATCCGCCAGGTGCGCGCCCGGGACAAGCGTATTGCCATTATCGTGCTCAGCGGCTACAGCGAGTTTGCCTATGCCCAGGGAGCCATCCAATACAAGGTGCTGCACTATTTGCTCAAGCCGGTCAAACGCGCGGAGCTGTTTGACATCCTGCAGACGGCCGTGGCCGAGCTGGATGCCGCCGATCGCTTCCAGCAAAAGCTGCAGGAGAACGTCAACCAGCGTATTGCGTCGATGATACGCAGCGGGGCAAAAATTGCCGCGGTGTGCCAGACGCTGCATACTGAGCTGGGCATCGACCTGCAGGGCATGCAATGTGCCATCGCGCTGGGCCGCCACAGCTGCAAAGGCGAGGCGCTGGAGCAGCTGAAAAGCGATATGCGCGAAGCCCACGAAAAGTTGCAGCGCGAATGCGGCGAGGCCTGCCCGCAGGTGCACGCGATGGACATGGATGAAAACCTGATCTGCATGCTGCTCTTTAGCCGTGACCTGCACGAGAATGAGGAAATACCCACCAAGCTGGGCCGGCTGCTGTGTTCCACGTGCCGGGATTCCGACCACACCACGTGGGGTATCAGCGAGATACAGGACGCGTACAGCCAGGATAACAAGCAGTACCGCCAGGCGCGCAACTGCATTAACGAGCGGGTGCTGTACGGCGACGGGCGCGTATATACGTATAAGACGGTGAAAAAGCGCGACAACCGGCTGGTGCTAAGCTATATGGATTACTTTCAGATCTGCTCCTACGTGGACGACAACCAGTACGAGGATCTGCGCATATGGTTGCACGAGCATTTTGATACGCTGGTGGCCGAGAAGCGCATCTCTTCGCGGGCCTATCTGGATAATTTAAAAAATATTTTGCTGGAAGTGCTGACGCATTATAACTATGGCGAAAGCTTGGCCGATGAGGCCGCCAAAGTGGAGGCGCTGGCCGATCAGTGCCGCGATTATAACGATACCGTCAACCGCTTTTTGAGTATCGTTACCAACGCCGTTAAGAGCACCAAGAAGAGTACCACCGATGTCAAGTCCCAGTCCATTATGGTGGCCCAGGAATATATCAAGCAGAACTATAACAGGCAGCTGACGCTGGACGATATCGCCGCGCAGGTGGCCAAGAACCCCGCCTATTTCAGCGCCAGCTTCAAGCGCGAAACCGGCATGCACCTGATGGATTACATCAACGAGGTGCGCATTGAGATGGCCATGAAGAAGCTCAAAGATCCCAAAACCAAGATCTATGAAGTGGCTTACGACACCGGCTTTTTAAGCGACAAATATTTCAGCAAAGTATTTAAAAAGATAACCGGTTCCACACCCAAAGAATACCGCAACCAGCAGAGCTGACGCCGCAGAGCAGCGTCTTGTCGGATGCCGGTTGTGCAGAGAAATCGCCGGCAACGGCGTACAGACGAACAGATTTTGCCCACAACGCCATTGCGTTGTGGGCAAATGCGCTTATGCCCGGCGGCGTAGACAGGGCAAAGCAAGGGCGCAGCCCGTCACCCAACGCGGCCTTTACGCGGGGCGTACTGGCCCCTTAGCCGGCGACCGGTGCCCGCCAACGGAAGGGCGCTGCTATCGCAATAGCGTTGGGCTGCCGGCAACGCCTGCGGGGTCGCCTCGCGTCAGGGCGGCGCAGGGCGTTATAGGGCGGGCCGGCTTGGCGCCGATTCCCATCACGGTTAAACCCACAGAACAAGAAGCCGCCGGCCTGTGACTGGAGCAGACGCGGTTTCTGGATTTTCCGCTGCGGCCTGTAAAGAGAGTTGTCCGAGTAAAACAGTTGCCTACAACAGCCCGCTAGGGTCAAGCCCGCAAAACAGGGAACCCTGCTGCGCCGTTTTGGCTTGCTTTTTGAGGAACGTAATTCTCCGGTTTTCTGTTTTGGCCTGTGAGGATAAACGTGCCGGGCGCAGTTGCCCGGGCGAGATAGCCGGCTACAACCCGCCACAGACAAGGGCGCGAAACATGTAACATGGTTGCATTGCCTTAAGCCCACGATGGGGCGGGCGCAGTTTCCAAATTTTTTTGCCAGGGCCGGCCGGGGGCAAAGGATGCAAGAGACAACCGGGCCCGGCTTAACCGGCCGGCGCATGAAGACAAACGCAGCCACAGATACCGTGCGAAAACGGAAAACAATCCGGCC